>NZ_JAAFZA010000139.1 GCF_015356865.1 Catenulispora pinisilvae | reverse complement strand
CGTCCACACCCCCGCCGACCAGCACCCGCAACCGCGCCACCACCGCCGCCCGGTCCACGTCACCCGGCCCGCCGGACGTCGCGTCCTCGTCGAACGCATGCGCGATCAGTGCCACCGAGCCATATTCGAAGTTTTGTTCGAGCGTGTCAACCGGTGAGCGCCTCCACCCCGGATCGCAGTGGGTCTGTGACTCTCAGGTTTGGTCGGCCGGGGCGCAGGCGACCCCGCGAGTGTCCGACGGGGAAGGTTGACTGTCCCCCGATCGATCTACATGCCCGGCGGCCTCGGCCGAATACCGGGGCGACGATGGAGGTTCACGATGCAGGAAGACGTCATGGCGGCCGGGGCGGGGTTGCGGGTCTACCCCGAGCCCGCGGAGGTGTTCGTCGCCGACCAGGCCGAACTGGCGAAGCACCTGCACCCGCTGATCTCGATCGATCTCGCCGAGGTGGACCCGGCCTGGCACGGATGGATCCACCTGGTCAGTCCGTTGGAGCCGACCGAGGGCTACCTCGGCGACCACACGGAAGCCTTCCACTCACCCCTACAGAAGCCCAACTGGCTCGGGTTCTCGATGGAGGGCGACCGCTACCGCCTGCTCGGCGACTGGCGCTACTTCGCACGGGCGACGACCCCCGAGGAACTGCCCGATCCCTGGCCCGAGTTCCGTACGCAGCTCCACGAGCACTGCGAGTCCGAGGAGCGCAGTTACCTGGCGCACCGGGACGCCTTCCGCCGCGAAGGCATCCTCCTTATGCGCCGCGAGGACGGCTCTCCGCAGTTCGACGGGGCTACCGCCGTGGCCTTCCTGGAGCAACTCGGCGGCGAGGCGGACGCACACGGCAATTGGGTCCAACCCGACCTGTTCGACATCGAGCACGACGACCAGATCGCGTGGCCCATGAGCCCCGCCGGGAATCCGTTCCGATTCGTGGCCTCGGTGCCGGGCTGGCACTACCGACGGAGCGGCGCCGACTCGATTCTGCTGTTCTTCGAGCCTGTCAACCGGCTCGCGCTGCTGACTTTCGACTGGAGCTGAGGCCGGCCTCGGCCACCGGCGGTCTCGCCGCCGCACCGGCGAGAAGCCTCAGACCCCGCCCAGTTGCTACCGTTCGTCCGTGATGATCGGCGAACTCATCGGCTCCGGACGCGACGCGGACATCTACGCGGTCGACGACTCCTGGGTCCTGCGCCGCAACCGCGATGGCCGCTCGCAGTCGCGGGAAGCCGCGGTCATGGCCCACCTGCACGCCCACGGCTACCCGGTGCCCGAGGTCCGCCCCGCCCGCGACGAGGCGGCCACCGACCTGGTGATGCGGCGGGTGGCCGGGCCGACGCTGATGGACGCGGCACAGGCCGGGGAGGTCGGCACCGCCGAGGTCGGGATGATCCTGGCCGACCTTCTCACCAGGCTGCACGCCGTTCCGCTCCCCGACGGCGCGGCGGGGGAACCCGGAACGGCCGTCCTGCACCTCGATCTGCATCCCCTGAACGTGATCCGCACGCCCGAAGGCCCGATCGTCATCGACTGGGTGAACACCCGCCAGGGCCCGCCGGGCCTGGACTGGACCATGTCGGCCCTGATTCTCGCCGAGATCGCGCTGGACGGCTCCGAGTTGGCGGCGCCGGCCGAGAAAGTGCTGTCGGTCCTGCTCGCCCACCGGCCGACCTCGGTCGTCCTGGACGACGGTGTCGTGGCGGCGGCCCGCGCCGAGCGCGCCGCCGACGCCAACGCCGCCTCCGGCGACCTCGACGCCGCGGTCGCGCTGGTGATCGCCCACGTGTGAGGCAAGGGCCTGACTCACGCACTGAGCAAAGAACAGCTCAGGCGCTGCGCCGGGTAGACGTCGACTTGGTAGCGGGCTTCTTGCGCGCGGGCTTGTGCAGATCCGTGGCTTTCGCCGCACCCCGCGCGCCCTTCGCCGCCCGCGCCGGTGTCGCAGTCTTCTTTGACGAGGCCGCCCCCGACGCAGTGCCCTTAGAACCAGTGCTCTTAGAATCAGTGCTCTTCGACGCCGACGCGGCCGTCTTCTTGGCAGCCGCCGTCTTCTTAGCCGCGGCCTTCTTGGCAGCCGGCTCCGCGGCCTGCTCATCAGTCCCCGCCCCGCGCGTCTTCTTCGCCGCCTCCACGCTCGCCTTCAAGGCCGCCATCAGATCGATCACCTGCGCGCCGCCCTCGGCCGGGGCCGGCGGGGTCACCACCTCGCGGCCGGCGACCTTCGCCTCGATGATCTCCTCCAGAGCCTCGCGGTAGTTGTCGTGGTAGTCCTCGGGGTTGAAGTCGGCGCTGAGGGAGTCGATCAGCAGTTCGGCCATCTTCAGCTCGGCGGTCTTCGGCTCGACCTTGGAGTCCAGGAAGTCGAAGTCGGGCTTGCGGATCTCGTCGGACCACAGCATGGTCTCCAGCGTGAGCACGTCGTCGCGCACCCGCAGCGCGGCCAGGCTCTCCCGCTCCCGCATCGCGAAGCGCACCACCGCCACCCGCCCGGAGGCGGCCATCGCGTCGCGCAGCAGCGCGTAGGGGCGCACGCCCAGCTTGTCCGGCGCCAGGTAGTACGACTTCGAATACATGATCGGGTCGATCTGCTCCTCCGGTACGAACGCCTCGACCGAGATGGTCTTCGCGATCGCCTCCGGCAGCCCCTCGAAGTCCTTGCCGGTGAGCACCACCACGTCCCCGTCCGGCAGCTGGTACCCCTTGGCGATGTCGGCCGTCGGCACCTCGGCGCCGTCCAGCTCGCAGACCCGCTTCTGCCGCACCCGGCCGCCGTCGGCGGCGTGCACCTGGTGGAACGCGACCCGCTTCTCCTCGGTCGCGCCGAACATCTTCACCGGCACCGTCACCATGCCGAAGGAGATGACGCCGCTCCAGATCGCCCGCATGCCCCGACGCTAATTCGGATCATCCGGACTCGCACCCCGGCCGGGCCCGGGATGTCATGGAACGGTGCCCCCCGCCGCGCCTCCTCCCCCGGTGCCGGGAGACCGGCTGCACGAGTACCGCGCCAAGCGCGACGCGGCACGCACCCCGGAGCCCGTCCCGAGAACGCCACCGAAGAAGAGCGCACGAAGCGGAAAGAACCACCGGCCGATCTTCGTGGTCCAGGAACACCGCGCCACCGCCCTGCACTGGGACTTCCGCCTGGAACACGACGGCGTCCTGGTCTCCTGGGCGCTGCCCAAAGGCGTCCCCACCGATCCCAGGCACAACCACCGCGCCGTGCGCACCGAGGACCATCCGGTCGAATACGCCGACTTCACCGGACGCATCCCGCCCGGCGAATACGGCGCGGGAACCGTCGCCACCTATGACCGCGGCACCTACACCCCGGAGAAATGGACCGACGACGAAATCAAAATCGAACTGACGGGCGAACGCCTTTCCGGCCGCTACACCCTGTTCCGCACCGGCGGCGCGGACTGGATGATCCACCGGGAGAAGGGTCAGGACTCTGACTTCGCAGCCGTCCCCGACGACCTACGGCCGATGCTCGCGATCCCCGGCACCGCCCCGACCGGCACCGGCACCGGCTGGGCCACCGAGTTCAAATGGGACGGCATCAGGGCCCTGTGCCGCATCGAGGGCGGCCGGGCCAGACTGCGCTCCCGCAACGGCAACGACCTCACCGACACCTACCCCGAAATCAAGGCCCTGGCCAAGACGGTCAGCAGCGCGCAACTCCTGCTCGACGGCGAGATCATCGCCCTGGACGACGCCGGCGAGGTCAGCTTCGGCGCGCTCCAGACCCGCTTCGGCACCCGCGGATCGGAGGCGATCCGGCTGTCCCGGACGAATCCGGCCTCTTACTTGATCTTCGACCTGCTCCACCTGGACGGCCGCTCCACCCTGGACCTCCCCTACAAAGACCGCCGCGAGCTCCTGGAATCCCTGGAACTGTCCGGACCGCACTGGCAGACCCCGCCGACGTTCCCCGACACCCCGGTCGCCGACGTACTCGCCGCGGCGCGCGCCGCCGGGCTGGAAGGCGTGGTGGCCAAGCGTCTGGACTCCCCCTACCAGCCCGGGACGCGCTCGCCGGCGTGGCGCAAGGTCAAGCTGACCGACTCGCAGTCCGCGGTCATCGGCGGCTTCACCCCGCTGAAGAGTCAGGACGCCGCCGGGCGCCGCGCACGGGGATTCCAAAAACAAACACAGATCGGCGCGCTGCTGCTGGGAGTGCCGGACGACGCCGGCCGGCTGCGTTACGTCGGCAAGGTGGGCAGCGGCTTCACCGAGCATGATCGCAGGGTCCTGTTGGAGGCGTTGGCGGAGTTGGCGGTGCCGGACAGCCCGTTCGCGACGGCCGTGGACGTCGTCGACGCGCGGGTGGCCACCTGGGTCGAGCCGGTGGTGGTGGCCGAGGTGACATTCGGCGAGTGGACGTCGAAGGGCCGGCTGCGGCACCCCGTCTTCAAGGGGATCCGGCCCGACAAGGACGCCGCGGAGGTGGTCCGTGAGTCCTGAGCCTGAGCCGCAGACGTCGCAGGCGTCACAGACTGTTGAGATCGAGGGCCGGACGGTGAAGCTGAGCAACCTCGACAAGGTGCTCTATCCCGAAGCCGGATTCACCAAAGGCGAGATCCTCGACTACTACGCCCGGATCGCGCCGGTGATGCTGCCGCACCTGACCGACCGGCCGGTGACGTTCATCCGCTACCCGGACGGCGTGGACACCTCAGGGTTCTTCGCCAAACACGCGCCCGCGCACCGGCCGTCCTGGGTCCGCACCGCGGACATCGCGGCCAGCAGCTCCGGCAAGAAGGTCGAGTACGTCCTGATCGACGACCTGGCCTCGCTGATGTGGGCGGCGAACCTGGCGGCGATCGAGTTCCACGTCCCGCAGTGGCGGGTGTCCGACCAGGCGCACCACGATCTGCTGGTGCTGGACCTGGATCCGGGGGCGCCGGCCACGGTCGTGGACTGCGTCCGGGTCGCGCTGGCCGCCCGCGATCTGTTGTCCGCGCACGGATTGGAGTTGTCCGCGAAGACCTCCGGCGCCAAGGGGCTGCATCTGTACGCGCCGCTGACCGACGTCCCGGGCGAGCAGGCCCGCGAACTCGCGCACACCATCGCCCGGGCGTTGGAGGGCACGCACCGCGATCTGGTGGTGTCGAGCATGGCCAAGGCGGAGCGGCCCGGGAAGGTGTTCGTGGACTGGTCGCAGAACACCCACGCCAAGACCACGATCGCGCCGTACTCCCTGCGCGCCACACCGCATCCGGCGGTGTCGACCCCGGTGACGTGGGAGCAGTTGGCGGCGGCGAGGCATCCTGAGGATCTGCGGTTCCCGCCGGCGCGGGCTTTGGAGCAGGTCGCGCGATACGGCGATCTACTATCAGGGCTGTGACTCAGACCCCCAAAGCGCTCCTGCTCGACTCCGGCGGCGTCCTGATGCGGCCCATCGGCGGCCGCTGGAATCCCCGTGCCGACTTCGAGGCGACGGTGAAAGCACACGCTCGGCACGTGAGCGATGAGCAACTGGCCGAGGCGGTCCGCGAAGGCGACCGCTTCATGGCCGCCGCGACCACCACCCCCGAGCACGACGACTACCACCGCGTGATGCTGACCCACATCGGCGTCGAGGCTTCCCCGGAACTGCTGGCCGCGCTGGTCCGGGACGTCCCGGCGACCACGCTCCTGGAGACGTTCCCCGACGTCATCCCGACCCTGACGGCCCTGCGCGCCCGCGGCGTCCCGATGGCCGTCGTCTCCGACGCCTGGCCGACCCTGCCCGATCTGCACGCCGCCTTGGGCCTGCACGAGTTCTTCGCCGCCTACGCGATCTCGGCGGTGCTGGGCTGCCACAAGCCGGACCCGAGGATGTACCACCACGCCAGCGAAGCCCTCGGCCTGGCCCCGGCCGACTGCCTGTTCGTCGACGACTCCCCGGAACTGGTCGCGGCCGCCGTCGCGCTGGGATATCAGGGGCGCGCGATGCTGCGGGACGGCGAGGCGGCGGCGAACGAGGCCGGTGTGCCGGCGATCAGTTCCCTGACAGAGCTGCTGGACCTGGTCTGACTCCGCTACCGCCCTGCCGCCCCGCCCCGCGCTGCTCTGTCGCCCAGCCCCACCGCCACAAAGAGGTGCGGGGCGGGCCGCCAAAGTCGTGCGGCCCGCCCCGCTTCTGGGAGGGGACAGGTCCTGCTGTCGGCTACCCGCGGTGACACCGCGTGGCCGGTACCGTCTCCATCATCTGCCCGGTCGGCCGCGCCGTCATCCGCAGGAGGTGGTGGCGGTGGCCCCGTTGATGGTCCCGGTCGCCGAGACGCACAGGTCGCGGCCGAAGATCATCGGGGTCCAGAGCACGGTGCCCTTGCCGGAGCCCGACATCTTGGCCCCGTCCGAGCGGGTGGCGGTGGCGGCCAGGCTGGCCGAGCCGGCGGTGGAGACCACCCGGGCCCAGTTGTTGCCGCAGTACGGCGACCAGCGCAGCTCGACCCAGCCGAGCTGCTTGCCGTTGCTCATGATCGCCGCGGTCCGGATGTTCCGGGCCTGGTAGGTCTGCGAGCAGCCGGTGGCCTGCGGATCCTTGCCGTTGCAGCCCTGGTTGCTACAGGAGGCGGCGGCCTTGGCCGGCACCTGCGTGTCGGCCGCGTAGGCGGCCAGCGGGGCGCTCGCCAGCGCGAGGGCACCGAATCCAACGCCGATCCGGGAAGCGATTCGACGAGAGAACATGACTCCCCCTCCGGGGGATCAGAAAGCGCCGTCGCGGCGGGAGAACCCGCCGACCCGAGGCGACGCCTGGTGTCGAACACCTCAGCCATCCTGGCTCCCGGGCGGCCGCCGGTGGCGAGCCGCCATGCGCCGTTCGGGGGAAGCTGAGCGTGCCGGTCAGAGGAGGTTGTGCAGCTTTTCCCAGAGGGGCTTGCGCAGCTCTTCCCGCCGCAGGTTGAAAGATCAATCGGATAGGCGGTCTTCCAGTACCGCGCGATGGGGCGTGCGCCTTCGAACCGCGCGGATATTGAGTGCTCTTACAGTGCTCTTACATTCCGCACCGCTTCGGCCTACGCTGCGCGCCATGGCCACCATAGCCGTCACCGGCGCCGCCTCCGGCATCGGCGCGACCCTGGCCACCTGGCTGGCCGACGAAGGCCACCGGGTGGTCGGCGTGGACCTGGCCGGTGCCGACGTCGACGCCGATCTGGGCACGGCCCAGGGCCGGGCCGACGCGGTCGCCGCCGTCACAGAACTCTGTCACGGCCGCCTGGACGGCCTGCTCCCCTTCGCGGGCCTGGGCCCGGCCACCGGCCGGCCCGGCTCGCTGCTGGTCTCGGTGAACTACTTCGGCGCGATCACGCTCCTGGAAGGTCTGCGCCCGGTGTTGAAAGCGGCCGGAAGCAGCGCGGTCGTCCTGCCGTCCTCGAACTCCATCACCTGCCAGCCCGACTGGTCGACCGACGTCGCCGAGGCCTGTCTGGCCGGCGAGGAACCGCGGGCCCGCGCCTTGGCCGACGCCCTGGGCGAGCTCAGCGCGATCCCGACCTACCCGGCCACCAAAGCCGCCCTGGCCTGGTACACCCGCACCCGCGCCGCCGACTGGATCGCCGACGGCGTCCGGCTGAACGCCGTCGCCCCCGGCATGATCGACACCCCGATGACGCAGGCCACCCGCACCGACGGGCTCACCGCCGACGCCATGGCCGCCTTCGAGAAGACCATCCCGGCGGGCCGGCCCGGACGCCCGGAGGAAGTCGCGGCCACCGCCGCGTTCCTGTTGTCAGACCAGGCATCCTTCCTCGTCGGCTCGGTCGTGTTCTGCGACGGTGGGACCGACGCCGCATTGCGAGGAAGAGACTGGCCGCTGCCCTGGCGACCGGGGCGGTAGCCCGGCGACCTCATGGGTGATCTGCGAGCCCTGGCAGATCTCGATCATCACCAGTAGCCTTCGGCACCATGGATTTCCGGGAGCGGGGACGCTCTGATCAGGAGGACCGGCGCGGCCGGCGCGGCCCACGCGGCCCACGCGCATACCCGCGACTTGAGCCGTCCCAGTCGCGTCGCATATCCCTGATCCGCCGGCTCCGGCCGCTGCCCCGGCTGCGCCGCCGCGCCCCGGACCCGCGCTGGATCACCGGGCTGGTCGTGGGTCTGGGCGCGATCCTCACCCTGGGCTGGATCGGCCGCACCGTCGCGCCGTACTGGCCGAACTTCGCGCTGAACACCGCCGCGGACCTGATCGGCGCGGTGTTCACCATCTACGTCATCACCCCGATCATCGAGCGCGCCGGGCAGGGCGGCGTCCGGGAACACGCCGAACTGGACTACTCGCAGTTCCTGGCCAACGCCGCGCGGGCGAACAGCGTGATCCGGATCCTGGACACCTACTCCAACCTGCTGGCCGAACCGCACGCGGCGCGGTTCGAGGCGATGGTCCGCCAGGCCGTGGCGCGCGGGGTGTCCATCAGGGTCCTGCTGATCAACCCGACCACCATGGCCGCCGAGCAGCGCGACCTGGAGCTGGGCCGGGCCGATGAACTCGGCCCGATGCTGGAGCGGAACCTGGAGACGATCACCCGGCTGCACCGCTCCTTCGAGCAGGAGGGCGGCCCGCGCGCGCTCGGCTCGGCCGCCGACTTCCAGGTGCGGCTGTACTCCTCCGGCCCGGACGTCACGATGTACCGCTGGGACGACCGCGCGCTGGTGTCGTTCTACCCGGTGGGCAAGCTGTCCGGCCGCGCCGAACAGCTGGAGGTCATGGTCGACAGCCCGCTGGGATCCTTCGTCAACAACCGGTTCCAGGCCGTCTGGCACGCCGCCGCGCCGCACCAGGCGCTGACCCCGGTCACGGTGACCGACGACAACATCGAGCGCACCTACCTGGTCCGCTTCGTCGACCTGGAAGACGGCCGCCGCTACGTCGCCTCCCGCCGCGTCGAGCGCTTCCTGCGGCGCTCCGTCGGCGAGGTGCTGGCGGCGAACGACGGCCGCTCGTGCCGGCTGGAGAGCGCCGAGCGGGACCAGGTCGGGGCCGTGCTGGACTCCGCCTTCCGCCGGATCTACGGGGAGATCCCCGACACGGCCTATCTCCTGCTTCGAACCTCGGATCCATCCGTCCCCGGCGTCAGGTAGCGTCAGGGCGTGCAGCACACCAGCGGTGGCCGTCCCGTCGGGGACCGGTTCCAGGCCCTGGGCCCGAACCGGCTCGACGAGATCGCCACGAAGTACGGACTGGATCCCCGGCTCCGCGAGAGCGTCCGCTTGTTCTCGCTGGTCCTGCCGTTCCGGGTCAACGAATATGTTCTCAGCGAACTGATCGACTGGTCGGAACCGCACTCCGATCCGATCTTCCACTTGTTCTTCCCGCAGCCGGGCATGTTGTCCCCGGCCGACGAACAGCTGCTCACCACGGCCCGCGACGGCGGCAACCCGGGCGAGCTGGCCCGGGCGATCGCGAGCATCCGGGCCGGTCTGAACCCGCATCCGGAACACCAGCAGGACTTGAACGTCCCGCAGGACGCCTCCGGCCCGGTGCCCGGCACCCAACACAAGTATGACCAGACCCTGCTGTACTTCCCCGCAGCGGGCCAGACCTGCCACGCCTACTGCACCTACTGCTTCCGCTGGGCCCAGTTCGTCGGCGAGCCGGAACTGCGGTTCGCCGCCGCCGACCCCACGCGCACCGTCGAATACCTGCGTCGGCACCCGGAGATCACCGACGTCCTGGTCACCGGCGGCGACCCGATGGTGATGACCGCCGAGCGGCTGCGGCAGCACCTGGAGCCGTTCCTGGCTGTGGAATCGCTACAGACCGTGCGGATCGGCACCAAGTCGGTGGCCAGCTGGCCGCACCGCTACGTCACCGACCACGACGCCGACGCCACGCTGCGGCTGTTCGAGCAGATCGCCGAGGCCGGCAAGACCCCGGCCCTGATGGCGCACCTGAGCCACCCGGTCGAGCTGGAGCCGGCCATCGCCCGCACCGCCCTGGCCCGGATCCGCGACACCGGCGCGGTCGTCTACTGCCAGGCCCCGATCATCGGCCGGGTCAACGACGACGCCGCGGCCTGGGCCCGGCTGTGGCGCGCGGAGCAGCGCGCGGGCGCGGTCCCGTACTACATGTTCGTGGCCCGGGACACCGGCCCGCGCGACTACTTCAAGGTCCCGCTGGCCCGCTCCGCCGCCATCTTCCGCGACGCCTACAGCACCCTGCCGGGCCTGGCCCGCACCGTCCGCGGCCCGGTGATGTCCACCACCAACGGCAAGATCGTGGTGGACGGCGTCACCGAGGAGGCCGGCGCGGGCCGCTTCTTCGAGCTGCGCTACCTGCAAGCGCGCGACCCCCGTCTGGTCGGCAGGCCGTTCCGTGCTGTTTACTCAGCAGATGCCGCCTGGATCGACGACCTCGAACTCGTCCCCGGAACCCCGGCGGACATCCGGGCGGCGGCATCGGCCGGCGAAGACTAGATGATTGATCCCTGGGGGTACCGGCGTGAAACGGCACGCAGCCTCTGGCTGCCAAGGGCACAGTAGCGGCGCCTGGCCGCCCCGGCCGACCACCCACAGCCAAACCAGGGCTGAGGGCGGCCGTCCGGGTCGCACAGTGTTTCGCTGCCGCGGCCAGCGGGGCCTTGCCCTGAGCCGTTTCGCAAGTTCACATGTCAGCTGCGGTTCCGTATGCCGGAACCCCCAGGAATCAATCATCCAGGAACGCAAGAGCGAGGCATGAGCGACCAGCCTGAGACCCGTCCCTATCCTGGGGCGATGAACACACCCGGCGCGCGGCCCACCCCGGCCACCTCCGCCACGGTCCGCGAGCTGAACCTGCGCACCGTCTGGCGCGTGATCGAGCAGCACGCCCCGATCTCCCGCGCCGAGATCTCCCGCGCCACCGGCATCTCCAAGCCCACGGTCTCCGCCGTGCTGGAGGACCTGCTGCAGATCGGCCTGGTGGTCGAAACGGCCGACGCCTCCCGCGGCTTCACCTACGGCGCGGTGTTCTTCAAGCCGCGCCCCGAGGCGGCCTACGCGGTCGCCTTCGACGTCGGCGCCCGCCACCTGCGCGCCGCCCTGGTCGGCCTGGACGGCGCCGAGGTGGTGCGCAGCGACGCCGAGGTCGAGGGCAGGACGGCCGACAGCATGATCGGCGCCGCGGTGGAGCTGGCCCGCGAACTGGCCACCGCCGCCGAGATCGCCCCGGAGGCGGTGAAGCACGCGGTGGTCGGCGTCCCCGGCGTGGTGGACCGGCACGACGGCAGCGTCTGGGAGGCGGCCAACGTCCCGGGCATGCAGGGCTGGGCCGCGCGCGAGAAGTTCAGCGCCGCCCTTCAGATCCCGGTCACGGTCGAGAACGACATCAACCTGGCCGCCCACGGCGAATACGCCCGCGGCAGCGGCGGCACCGCCGACAGCTTCCTGTTCCTGTCCATCGGCACCGGCGTCGGCGCCGGCCTGGTCCTGGGCGGCAACCTGGTCCGCGGCTTCAAGGGCGCCGCCGGCGAGCTGGACAGCGCCTTCGAGCCCGAGTACGTCGACACCCCCGACGGCCCCGACACCGACGTCCCGACCACGATCGACCCCTGTGCCATGGCGATCCTGCAGTACGCGGCGGCCAAGCTCCCGGCCGAGCAGGACCTGACGATGGAGCGCGTCTTCGAACTGGCCCGCGCCGCCGACGCCGCGGCACTGGACGTGGTGGACGAAGAAGCCCGCCGGATCACCAACTACGTGGCCGTGGCCTCGGCGGTGGTGGACGTGGAGCTGGTCGTGCTCGGCGGCGGCATCGGCCTGAACGGCGACCTGCTCCTGACCCCGGTGGCCGAGCGCCTCGCGATGCGCCTGCCCTACCCGCCACGGCTGGAGACCTCGGCGCTGGGCAGCGGCGCGGTGCTGGCCGGCGCGGCGGCGCTGGGGGCCTCGCTGACGGTGGAGCAGTTGATTCGGGACTATTTTCGGGGTTAGGGCAGCCCTTCGCAGTCGGCACCGTTTTTTCGGGATCGACACCGGCGCGGTCCTGCCCTGCGTGCCAAGATCACCTCATGCCTTTCAACGACTACGACAGCTTCGCCGAGGCCTACGCCGCCGAAACCGAGTCCAATCTCATCAACGGCCACTACACCCGTCCGGCGATGTTGGACCTCGCCGGAGATGTGGCGGGCAGGCGGGTGCTGGACGTCGGGTGCGGGGCGGGGCCGCTGTCCGCCGCGTTGCGGGAGCGGGGCGCGATCGTGACGGGTATGGATTCCAGCGCCCAGATGCTCGAACTGGCCCGCAAGCGGCTCGGCGAAGGCGCGGACCTGCTACTGGCCGACCTGAGCGAGCCGCTGCCCTTCGCTGACGACTCGTTCGACGACGCGGTCGCGTGCCTGGTCCTGCACTACCTGCGGGATTGGTCGGCCCCTTTGGCGGAGCTGCGGCGGGTGCTGCGGCCCGGCGGGCGGCTGATCGTGGCGGTGGACCATCCACTCGTGACGACGCTGATGGACCCGGAGGCCGACTACTTCGCGACACGCGAGCGGTCCGAGGAGTGGGGCTTCGGCGGCCACAGTGCCCTGATGAAGTTCTGGCACCGTCCCCTGAATGCCACGACCGATGCCTTCACCGCCGCGGGCTTCCGCATCTCCGTTATCAGCGAGCCGCCGCCGGGGCCGCAGGCGCGCGAGCTGTTCCCGGACGAGATCAGGGCAGACCGTTCGGCGTTCTTGTGCTTCCTGTTCTTCGTCCTGCACGCCGAAGACCACGGCTGACGGACCGAGCGAGTTCGGCCCCTGATCCGCCAGCATCAGGGGCCGAACTCAGTCGTCAACCGTCCGGCCGCTCAGGCCATTTCCCACCGCCAGCCGCCAGCCCGTCAAGCGGCTGTGCCGCTCGGGCAGCCCCGCGCCTCAGCCGCTCGGGCAGTCCCGCGCCTCAGCCGCCCAAGGTCTCCTGCATGGCCGCGCCGAGCACCGCCGACCCGGTCATGTCCAGCGCCGGTTCGTCGGTCTGCCAGGACCGGACATCGTCGGAGAACCGGCTGCTGTGCCCGGTGAACTTGTTGTAAGCGTCCGTCCCGCCGGCCGGGCACTGCTTCATCCCGTCCTGATAGGAGCCCAGCCCGCCGGAGAAGTTGCTGGTGTTGTTCGGCCCGTTCATCACCGCGCCGGTGGCGATCGCCCCGGTGCCGTCCAGGCTCCCGGACAGGTTGGCCACCTGGTGCTGCATGCACTTCGGGAAGTTGCTCCCCTCCCCCACCATGAACGCCAGCCCCCACGGGTTCGCCCCCAGCAGCCAGTCGCGCTGCTCGGTGGCGAAGGCGTCGAACGACTTGTCGCCGCTGGCCTGCCGGTACAGTGCCTCCTCCGTCAGGAAGCCGAAGGTGTGCGCGTCCACATCGAAGTCGGCGTAGTTCCCGCCGGCGTGGAACACGTCCGCGGCGGCCTTGCTCGCCGCCGATTGCACCTGCCGCTTCAGGTCCGCGGTCAGCGCGGCCGGGGTCACCGCCAGGCCCGAGGGGTTGCCGGCGGCGGCGATCGCCTTGATCAGGTCGGCGTGCGCCAGTGCGCTGTTGTCGTAGAGGTTGAAGGTGTCCCCGGTGTCGGAGGCGATGTAGTCCTTGGCGTAGGTCGCCGCGTCGGACAGGTACGACGAGGGGCTGCGCCCCAGCTTCTGCGCCGCCAGCGCCAGTTCGGCGCCGCCGAGCTCCATCGCGTCGTGCCAGATCGGCTCCGGGTAGTACGCGTTCGGCAGCGCCGTGGTCAGCGGGTTCGGCGGGGCGCTGGTGTCAGCCTGCGCATACACCGAGGCAGCAGCCTGATACTCGGCGGCGGCCTGCGTCGGGTTGCCCGCGGCGTCGACCTGTGCGGCCAGCGCGAACGCGGCGGCGACCCGGCCGGCGATGTTCGGGCTGATCTTGGCGCCGGGGCTGGCGGCCAGGAACACCGGACGGTGCGCGGCGGCGTAGCGATCGGCGGTGGCGGCGTCGCCGTCGTCCTTCTGCGGCAGCCGCCACAGGTCGTGGTCGCCGTAGAAGGTGCCGGCGGAGTTGCCCGAGCCGATGCCGACCTGCAGGACCAGCGTCTTCGTGCTCTGATTCCAGGCCTTGTTCAGCCAGGTCTCGCCGAAGTGCGCCTCGGCGGACAGGCCGGCCGGGGCCGCCGAGCCCAGGGCACGCTGGGCGGCCAGCAGCGTGATGTCGCCGAAGGCCTCGTTGTCGGAGAACTTCAGGTAGTCGCCGGCGTCGAACCAGCCGCCGGAGACGTCGACCGTGCCGCCCAGCTTGGTCAGGTCGGAGCCGGTGATGGTGTCGGAGCCGCCGGCGGCGAACTTCGGCCAGGCGTAGATGCTCGCCGAGGAGTCGTGCAGGTGCGAGGGCTGCCGGTCCAGGCTGCCGGTGATCACGTCCGAGCCGTCACGCTGGGTCTGGAAGAACGTGACGCCGTCGGTGACCAGCTTGCCGTAGAGCGCGCCGGCCCCGGCGATCGTGAACGACGGCGAGGTGGCCGTGGCGCTGCCGGCGACCTTGATGTGGTACGTGCCCGCGGTCTTCAGGCCGCTGAAGACGATCGGGTAGACGTCCGGGTAGGCCGTGTTCCACTTGCCGAGGCTGGTGCCGCCGACCTTGCCGGTGAGCACCGTCTTGCCGCCGGAGTCCAGCACCGAGAACGCGGCCCCCGACACCGACCCGCCGGTCATCAGGTAGGCCTGCTTCGCGTCATCGGCCAGGAAGCCGGCCTGGTCCACGCGCACCAGCCCGGTGGTCGCGGCCTGCGCGCTGGCCGACAGCGCGGTCGCGGCGCCGACGGTCAGGCCGGCCAGACCGAGCGCGGTCAGCGCGGCGACGGTCTTGCGGCGCCGCGGGTGTGGTCGAGCCTTGGGAACCATGGAGTGCCCCTCCTTAGTTAGGAAAGGTTCCTAACGAGACGTGCCGTGAACTTACCCAGGGCACCGCACGCCGTCAAGGGGCTGAATCCCACGCCGAAGTCGCAGGTGGCGAATCGCGCGCCCGAAGCGCCACCGGAACAGTCGGCGACGCCACGCTAATGTGGAAAAAGGCCGGTAAGTACATCAGGCCTTTACGTACAACAGTGGGGGGAATCATGGCCGACCACACGAATGCCCGAGGCCGCACGGGCCTTGCGCTGATCCTGACGCTGCTGATGCTCTTCGCCACAGCATGCAAGTCCACAGCCGACTCGGGCTCCTCCTCGTCCAGTTCCGGCGGCACAACCGCAGTCGCCTCATCCGCACCCTCCCACGACGCGACCAAGGTCTGCGGCACACCGCCCTGCGAACGCTTCGTCTCCCGCGGCGACACCAAGACCCTGGCCAACACCCTCACCGACCACCCGATCCTGAGCACCGTCGCACTCCACGCGGCCGTGGTCATACTGTGCGGCGGGATCCTGTGCCTGCTCGGGGAGGGCGTGAGTATGGAGTACGTCAACCGCGCGGCCAAGGACGCCACCGCCCAGCACGCGTGCCTGATGGTCAGCATCCTGCCGGACAGCAGCAAGTGGAAGCTGGTCAGCCTCAGCGCCTCGAACCAGAGCCCTTACTGCACTGATTAGCAACTGACCAGACTGATTAGCAGCTGACCGGCAACCGCCGCCTGGCAACATAGGCAGATGCGCGTCGAACCTTTCACCGTGTCCGTGCCGGACGCCGTCCTGAACGACCTACGGGACCGGATCGGCCGGACCCGGTGGCCGGCGGCGGCGCCCGGCCAGACGTGGAGCCAGGGCGTCGATGTGGAGTACCTGCGGGAACTGCTGGCGTACTGGGCCGACGGGTACGACTGGCGCGCGGCGGAGCGCGAGCTCAACAGGTACCGACACTTCACCGCCGACATCGACGGCGCGCGGATCCACTTCGTGCACCACCGCGGCCCCGGCGACCGGATCCCGCTGATCCTGACCCACGGCTGGCCGAGCACCTTCACCGAGCTCCTGGGCCTGGTGGACCGCCTCGGCGACCGCTTCGACCTGGTAGTGCCCTCACTCCCCGGCTACGCGTTCTCCCAACGGCCGCCACACGTCGGGGTCGATCGGCGGCACGTCGCAGGCATGTGGCACCAGCTCATGCAGGGCCTCGGCTACGAGCGGTACGGCGCGGGCGGCAGCGACTTCGGCTCAGGCATCGCCACGCACATGGCACTGCTGGAGCCCTCGCGCGTGGTCGGGATCCACCTGAGCACACCGGAACTGACCCCCTACACCGGCCCCGACACACCACCACTCACATCCGAGGAACAGGCGTACCTCGCACAGGTGGAGCACTGGGACTCAACCGAACGCGGCTACAGCGCCGTGCAATCAACCCGCCCACAAACCCTCGGCTACGCACTGAACGACTCCCCCGCCGGCCTGGCCGCATGGGTGCTCGACAAGTGGCGCTCATGGTCGGACAGCGACGGCGACCTGAACGCCACCTTCGACCGCAACACCCTGCTGACCATGCTCACCATCTGGTGGGCGACGGAATCGATCACCACATCGATGCGCGACTACTACGACAACCGCTGGCACGGCTCGCCGATCGGCCCACGGGACCGGGTCCGCGTACCGACGGCGATGGCGGTGTTCGCGAACGAGTTCGTCTCCGAAGGCCAGGTGCCGCGCTCATGGTACGAGCGGCTGTACGAGGTGCGGCGGTGGACGACGTTCCCGCGCGGCGGCCACTTCGCGGCGATGGAGGTGCCGGACGTGCTCGCCACGGATATCGGGGAGTTCTTCGAGGGGCTGCGCTAGCTGTACCGCCCTGTGAGGTCGGGGACGCGCCAGCGCACAACCCGCGTCAAGCCCCCGCGGCTGCCAACGCCTGCGTGAAAGCAGTAGCCAGATCCCCAGAACTCGGCACACTCCACTGCGTGCCGTTGATGAACACCGCAGGCACGCCGGTGATCTTGTTCGAGGCGAACTGCGCGGCGTAGGTGCTCTCGATCGAGCCCGCGAACGGCTTGGAGATGACGCAGCTCTCGAACGCCGGGCTGTCCAGCCCGGGGATGGTCTTGGCGATGCTGATCAGCTTGTCCGGCTGCGCGAAGGCGTCCGTGGCCTCGTCCGGCTGCGCCGCGAACAACGCCTCGCGGTAGGGCTGGAACTTGGCAGCCTGGAAGGCACAGCTGACAGCGTTGGCGGCGGCCAGCGAGCCGGTGCCGCCGGCGTTGTGGTCGACCATGTCGACCGCGTGGTACTCGACCTGGATGCCGCCGGCCCCGAGCTTGGCGCTGATCACCGGTTGCAGCTGGTCGTGGACCGCCTTGCACGGCGGGCAGCGGTAGTCCTCGTAGATGGTGACCTTGACCTTGCCGACGCCCACCACCACGGTCGCGTCCTCGCCCGGCAGCTGGCCGCCGCCACTCTGCGGCGCCGAACCCGAACCCGAGGCCGAAGCCGGAGCCGAGCCCGAACCAGAACCAGAAGCCGGCCCTGAACCGGAAGCCGAGGAAGGCGACGTGGCCGTCGCGGTCGAACCGGAACCGTTCCCCGTCCCCGAACCCACCGTGCCCTGCGACGAACAACCCGCCGCCAACACACCGGTCACCGCACCGGTAACCACCAACAAAGCCAGTCTCCCCCTCATGCCAATCATGCTAATGGGCGGCAACCCACACCTCATAGCAGGGGGATCGACGACAGGCCGCCCTTCACGAAAGCTTTAGACGGCCTGTCACCACTAAGGGAACTATGGGAGCCCCATCGCGCCCCTACTCGATCCGCTCCCCCCGCTCAGCCTT
Source organism: Catenulispora pinisilvae (assembly GCF_015356865.1). Taxonomy (GTDB): domain Bacteria; phylum Actinomycetota; class Actinomycetes; order Streptomycetales; family Catenulisporaceae; genus Catenulispora; species Catenulispora pinisilvae. The sequence continues at coordinate 9,392 of NZ_JAAFZA010000139.1, read as the reverse complement.
CTCCACCAGCGACTGCGGCACGGCAAACCGCTCCCCGTACTTCCCGTGCAGCTCCTTGGCCCGCGCCACAAACCCGGTAACGCCGCCCTCGTAGCCGTTGATGTACTGGATCACGCCGCCGGTCCAAGCCGGGAAACCGATCCCGAGAATCGACCCGACGTTCGCCTCCGCCACCGACCGCAGCACGCCCTCATCGAGGCAGCGGACACTGTCCAGCGCCTCCGCGAACAGCATCCGCTCCTGCATGTCCTGGAACGGAATCCCGACATGCGGCGGGAACGCCTCGCGCAGGCCCGGCCACAGCCCGGCACGCTTGCCGTCCACGTACTCGTAGAAGCCGGCCCCCGCCGAGCGGCCGCCGCGGCCGTACTCGTCGATCATGCGGTTCAGGACGATCCCCGAGCCGTGCTCGACCCAGTCCGGGCCGGCGGCGGAACGCGCCTCGTTGCGGATCTTCTGCGGCAAGGTCAGCGTCAGCTCGTCCATCAGTTGCAGCGGCGGCGCCGGGTAGCCGGCCTGGGAGCCGGCCTGCTCGATGGAGTTCGGGCGCAGGCCCTCGTTGAGCATCGCCATCGCCTCGTCCAGGAAGCCGCCGATGACCCGGGAGGTGAAGAAACCGCGGCTGTCGTTGACGATGATCGGCGTCTTCTTGATCTGCTTGGCCAGGTCGAAGGCCTTGGCGATGGCGGCGTCCGAGGTCTGCTCGCCGACGATGATCTCCAGCAACGGCATCTTGTCCACCGGGGAGAAGAAGTGCAGGCCGATGAAGTCCGCGGGCCGCTTGACCGCCCGGGCCAGGCCGGTGATCGGCAGCGTGGAGGTGTTGGAGCCCAGCAGCGCGTCCGGGGCCAGGACGTCCTGGATCTCGCCGAACACCTTCGCCTTCAACTCCGGCGACTCGAAGACGGCCTCGATGACCAGGTCGGCGCCGGCCGCGTCGGCGGCGTCGGCGGTCGGGTGGATCCGCGCCAGCACCGAATCGGCGGCCTCGCGGGTCATCTTGCCGCGCGCCACCGCCTTGTCCACCAGCCCGGCCGAATACGCCTTGCCCTTCTCGGCCGCCTCGACACTGACGTCCTTCAGCACGACCTCGATCCCGCCGCGCGCACAGACGTAGGCGATCCCGGCGCCCATCATGCCCGCGCCCAGGACCGCGACCTTCGTGGCCGTCCAGGGCTCGTAGCCGGCCGGACGCGAAGCGCCGTTGGCCACCTTCTGCATGTCGAAGAAGAACGCCTGCGTCATGTTCTTCGCCACCTGGCCGGTGACCAGCTCGACGAAGTAGCGGGCCTCGACGGTCATCGCGTTGTCGAAGTCCAGGCGCGCGCCCTCGACGGCGGCGGCCATGATGTTCCGCGGCGCCGGGTAGTCCGCGCCCTTGAGCTGCTTGCGCAGGTTCGCCGGGAACGCCGGCAGGTTCGCGGCGAACTTCGGGTTCTTCGGATCGCCGCCGGGGATCTTGTAGCCGGGCACGTCCCAGGGCTGCTTGGCCTCGGGGTTGGCCAGCACCCAGGCCTTGGCCGCGGCCAGCAGTTCGGCAGGCGTGGCAACGACTTCGTGGACGAGTCCCACCTCAAGCGCCGCCTTCGCCTGGTAGCGCTGGCCCTGAAGCAGGACCTTGAGAAGGGCGTCGGCGATACCCAACAGCCGCACCGAACGCACGACGCCGCCGGCGCCCGGCAGCAGCCCGAGGGTGACCTCCGGGAAGCCGATCTCCGTGCCCTTGGCGTCCAACGCCACCCGGTGGTGGGTCGACAGCGCGATCTCCAAGCCGCCGCCGAGCGCCGCGCCGTTGATCGCGGCGGCCACCGGCCGGCCCAGCGTCTCCAGCCGCCGAAGCAGAGCCTTGATTTGCAGGTTGCGCGCCAGCACGTCGGCGGCGTCCTCGGGACGGGCCTGAATCAGCTCATTGAGATCACCGCCGGCGAAGAAGGTCTTCTTGGCCGACGTCACGACGACCCCGGTGATCTCCTCCTTCTCGGCTTCCAACCGGTCCAGGACCGGGCCGAGGGCCTCGATGAAGGCCCGGTTCATGGTGTTGGCGGACTGGCCGGGCGCATCCATGGTCAACGTGACCACGCCGTCGGCGTCCCGGTCCCAACCGATGTGGTTCTGCTCGCTCATAGTCCTCGTACCCGCCCTCAGACCCGCTCGACAATGGTGGCAATGCCCATACCGCCGCCCACGCACAACGTGACCAGACCGCGGCGCAGGTCCCGGCGTTCGAGTTCGTCGACGATCGTGCCGATCAGCATCGCGCCGGTGGCGCCCAACGGGTGGCCCATCGCGATCGCGCCGCCGTTGACGTTGACCTTGTCCAGCGGGAGGTTCTCCATGTCGCGCACGTACCGCAGCACCACACCCGCGAACGCCTCGTTGATCTCGACCAGGTCGATATCCTCGATGCCCAGGCCCGCCTTGGCCAGCGCCTTCTTCGACGCCGGCGCCGGACCGGTCAGCATGATCGTCGAATCGGCGCCGGAGACCGCGGTCGCCAGGATGCGGGCCCGCGGCGTCAGACCCGCGGCCTGCCCGGCCTGCTCGTTGCCGACCAGCACCAGCGCGGCGCCGTCGACGATGCCCGAGGAGTTCCCGGCGTGGTGGACGTGGTCGATCTTCTCGACCCAGTGGTACTTCTGCAACGCCACCGCGTCGAACCCGCCGAGATCGCCGATCGCCGCGAACGACGGCTTGAGCCCGGCCAACGTGTCCACGGTGGTACCCGGACGGATGAACTCGTCCTCGGCCAGGATCGTCAGACCATTGCGATCCCGGACCGGCACCACCGAACGCTTGAAGTGGCCGGCGGCGCGCGCCGCGGTGGCCAGCTCCTGGGACCGGACCGCGAACTCGTCGACCTCGGTGCGGGAGAAGCCCTCGATGGTGGCGATCAGGTCGGCGCCGATGCCCTGCGGGATGAAGGAGATGTCGTAGGCGGTCTCCGGGTCCTCGAACCAGGCGCCGCCGTCGGAGGCCATCGGCACCCGGGACATCGACTCCACGCCGCCGGCCAGGATCAGGTCCTCGCCCAGGCCCGAGGCGACCTTCTGCGCCGCGGTGTTCACCGCCTCCAGGCCCGAGGCGCAGAACCGGTTGAGCTGCACACCGGCGGTGGTGTCCGGGAGCCCGGCGCGCAACGCCGCGACCTTGGCTATGTCCGAGCCCTGCTCGCCGATCGGGGACACCACGCCGAGGATCACGTCCTCGATCAGCGCCGGGTCCAGGTTCGGGTGGCGGGCCTGCGTCTCCTCCATCAGGCCCACCATCAGCGAGATGGGCTTCACGGTGTGCAGCGAGCCGTTCTGCTTGCCCCGGCCGCGCGGTGTCCGGATCGCGTCGTAGACGTACGCGTTCGACATCGCTGTTCCTTTCTCTTTATCCGACGTTTCTTCTGTCCGACGTTCTTCTGTCCGGCGTCCGCTACAGCGAGCGGGCGATGAGTTCCTTCATGATTTCGTTGGCGCCGCCGTAGATGCGCTGCACCCGGCCGTCGACGAACAGCCGCGCGATCGGGTACTCGAGCATGTAGCCGTAGCCGCCGTGCAGTTGGACGCAGCGGTCGACGACCTCGGTCTGACGGTCGGTGATCCAGTACTTGGCCATCGAGGCGGTGGTGGCGTCCAGACCGCCGTCGAGGTGTTTCCGGACGCAGTCGTCGAAGAAGACCCGGGCCACCCGCGCGATGGTGGCGCACTCGGCCAGCTCGAAGCGGGTGTTCTGGAGCTTGAACAGCGGCTTGCCGAAGGCCTCGCGCTGCTTGGTGTAGGCCACGGTGTGGTCGACGGCGGCCTCCAGCATCGCCAGCCCGGCCGCCGCGACCAGCAGGCGTTCCTGCGGCAGCTGCACCATGAGCTGGACGAAGCCCTGGCCCTCGACGCCGCCGAGCAGGTTCTCGGCCGGGACCCGCAGGCCGTCGAAGAAGAGCTCGGCGGTGTCGGTGCTGTGCTGGCCGACCTTGTTCAGGACCCGGCCGCGCTGGAAGCCGGGGGTGTCGCGGTCACCGTCACCGTCACCACCGCCGTCACCACCGACACCACCGACACCGTCGCCGACCTCGGCGACCAGCAGCGAGACGCCGTGCGCGCCCTGGCTGGCATCGGTCTTGGCGGCGATGACGATCAGGCCGGCGGTGTGGCCGTTGGTGATGAAGGTCTTCGCGCCGCTGATGACGTACTCGTCGCCGTCGCGGACCGCCTTGGTGGCGATGCTCTGCAGGTCCGACCCGGTCCCGGGCTCGGTCATGGCGATCGCGCCGACCAGGTCCCCGGAAGCCATGCGCGGCAGCCAGCGCCGCTTCTGCTCCTCGGTCGCGTAGGCGTTGATGTAATGCGCGACGATGCCGGCGTGCACGATGATCGCCATCGCACCGGCGCCGACCCGGATCTGCGCCTCGATGACGGCGACCTCATGCGCGAAGGACCCGCCCCCGCCGCCGTACTCCTCGGGAATCGACACACACAGCAACCCGACCTTGCCGGCCGCCTGCCACATGTCCTTACCGGGGAAGCCCTGCGCCGCGAACTCCTCCTCCCGGGGCAGCGCCTCATTGGTGAAGAACGACGTCGCGAGCTCGCGCAACGCCTCCACATCATCGCTCGCCCAGGGCGACCTGCTCATCCGCGACTCCCTGCATCTACCGAGGCCCACAGCCTAACGGCGATTAACATCGCGCGGCAGCGAGCCCGGTGTCAAGAGCACCGCCAGCATCAACGCCCGCAGCCGCCCGGCTACTCCCGGCCGCTCCAGCAGCCGGCGCGTCCGAACCGCGTCATTGACGACGGCGAAGGCCGCCAGCACCCGGATCCGCACCTCCTCAGGCGACGCGCCGGGCCGCACCGAGGCCAGCAGCCCGGCCCAGTGCTCGGTATAGGCGCGCTGGAAGCGGCGGGTCTCGGCCCGGTCGCGGTCGGGGAGGTTGTGGCCTTCGGTGAAGTAGGCGGCGACGAGGTCTCGGGAGGTGAGGACGGTGGTGACGTAGCGGGTGGCCAGGTCGGTGAGGGTGGTGAGGGCGGTGAGGGCGGTGACGGTAGTGAGGGCGGTGGCTGGCGAACTGAGTGAGATGTCCGCGCTTGCCTCGGCGGCAACACTGGCAGCGAGACTCTCGGTTCCGGCAGCCCGCGCGCCAGCTGCCGCATCGCCGCTTGCCTCGGTGGCATCGCTGGCAGCGAGACGCTCAGCTTCGACAGCGCTCGCGCCAGCCACCGCATCGCCGCTAGCACCGGCAGCGATATCGCTCACAGCGCGGCGATCACCAGCAAGATGCTCAGCATCCGCAGCCACTTCGCTCTCAGCAAGATGCTCGGCACCCGAGCCGGCCGAGACACCCGCGCTCGCCTCAGCCGCAGCCTCAGCCTCAGCCTCCACAGCCCCACTCCCCACAACATCCCGCCGCAGCCGCTCCCCGATCCGCTCCGTAATCGTCCGCAGCAGCTCCGCCTTGCCCGCGAAGTGGCTGTAGACACTCGGTCCCGCGATCCCCGCCGCCGCCCCGATCTCGTCCAGCGTGACCTCGTGGTACCCGCGGTCCCGGAAAAGCCGTGCGGCGGCTGCGAGGATCCGCTCTTTGCGGTCTTCGCTTGTTGGCTCGTTGAGGGGCCAGTTATCTGTCGCCCCCGCCCCGAACTCGGCTCCCACCACATCCATCGCGATGCCGGCCAGCAGCTCCTCGAAGGCCGCTCGGGGTAGTCGCACCCGGTGGTCTGAGATGCTCCCCAGCACGCTCAGCGCCGCCCAGGCCATCGACTCCGCGTCCGCCGCGTCCAGTTCCGGGCGCAGTAGGCGTAGTTCGGCGACCGCCGCGTCGCAGGCCCGGGCCATGCGCTTGGCCAGTTCGGCGGCGTCGTGGGGGGTCAGGTGGCGGTATTCGCGGCGCCACATCACGCCGAACTCCGGGCGGCGGATCACGAAGGCCGCCAGGTCGCGGTAGGTCATCCGGAGCCGTTGGGCCGGGTCCGAGGTGCCGGCCAGGTCGGCGGCTACCACGCGGTCCATCTCGTCGAAGCCGGAGCGGACCACCTCGGCCAGGATCGCCTGCTTGCCCGGGAAGTGGCGGTAGATCGCCGGTCCCGACAGTCCGGCGGCCGCCGCGATGTCGCCGACGGTCACGTTGTGGTAGCCGTCGCGGGCGAACAGGCCGGCGGCGATGGCCGTCAGCTGCTCGCGGCGGGCGGCGCCGGAGCGCGCAGGCCCGGAGCGCGCGGCGCCGGTTCGCGCCGCGCCGGTGCTCGGGTTCGGGGTCCCAGTCCCACTCCGGGTCGTCATGCCGACAGCTTGATCCGACATCGGCCCTGCTGACAAGGCAGAGGGGGCGAGCGCCGAGCCACAGCAGAGCGATCCGCTGCGCTCAGCGCCACGCGATGCTCACCGACCCGCTGCGCTCAGTGCCCGCCGGCGTCGAGCACCGCGACGCCCGCCACGTGCGCCTCGATCCGCTCCACCGGCAGCGCCACCGCCTTGGCCCAGTAGTAGACGACCAGGCTCACCACCGCCACCGCGGCCAGTGACGTCCACTCCGTGAACCACGGATCCTTCATCGGCCCGAACGCGCTGGTCCGCACGATGATCCCCATCACCACCAGGTACGGCAGCAGCCACTGCGCCGAGCGCAGCTCCAGCGGCGGGTGGTTGGGGTTCAGGTGGAAGATCCGCGAGATCGCCAGCAGCACGTAGCCGATCACGATCGCGATCCCGAGCCGCCAGTCGGTGTCCCAGCCGGCCCACAGGATGATCAGGTTCGCGACGATGAACGCGAAGGGCGCCAGCACCGCCCCGCCGGCCAGCCGGTAGGGGCGCTCGACGTCCGGCAGCTTCTCGCGGAACACCCCGAAGGCCAGTGGCGCCCCGGCGTACATCAGCACGCTGGCGGAGGTGATGAACGACACCAACTGCTGCCAGCTCGGGAACGGCAGGAAGCAGATGCACGCCGCCACGAACGCGGTGATCATGCCCAGCCACGGCACGCCCCGCTTGGTGAGGTACTCGTACTGCACCGGGATGTAGCCGTTCTTGCTCAGCCCGTACGTGATGCGCGACGTGGAGGTGGTGTAGATCAGCCCGGTGCCGCCGGGGGAGATGATCGCGTCGATGTACAGGATGGTCGCCAGCCAGGCCAGCCCGACCAGCGTCGCCAGCCCCGCGAACGGGCCGCTGATGTTCTTGTAGTCCAGGTGCGCCCAGCCCGCGGCGAACGTCGCGGCCGGCAGCGCGGCGATGTAGACCACCTGAAGCATGATGTAGATCGCGGCGCCGATCAGGATCGAGAGGATGGTCGCGCGCGGGATGTCCCGCTTGGGGTTGCGCGACTCGCCGGCCAGCTGGATCGCCTGCTCGAAGCCGAGCAGGGCGAAGATGATGCCGGAGGTCGACACCGCGGACATGATGCCGTGGGCGCCGAAGGGCATGAAACCGCCGCCGGACTTGGCGGTGAAGTTCGAGGTGCGGAAGTTCGTGAACGCCAGCACGAAGATCGTGAACAGCGGCACGCCGATCTTCCACCAGGTCGCGGCGTTGTTGACGGCCGCCAGCTTCTGGATCCCGAGGAAGTTCACGGCGGTGAACACCGCCATCAGGAAGATCGCGACCAGCTCGCCGTACCCGGTGAGCGTGCCGTCCTTGTGCTGCCAGCTGTCGGCCCAGGTGTAGTGCTGGGCGTAGCCGATCATCGCCTGGACCTCGATCGGCGGCACGGTCACCGCCTGGAGCCAGGTGAACCAGCCGAACGAGGCGCCGGCCGCGCCGCCGAAGGCGTAGTGCGGGTAGCGCGCGGTGCCGCCGGCGACCGGGAACATGCCGCCGAGTTCGGCGTGCACGAACGCCAGCGTGATGATCGCCACCGCCGCGATACCCCAGCTGATCAGGGCCGCGGGACCGGCGGCGACCACCGCCTTCTGCGCGCTGTAGAGCCAGCCCGAGCCGATGATCGAGCCCTCAGAGGCCCACAGCAGGCCGATCAGGCCGACTTCGCGGCGCAGGTTGGTGGAGTGCGAGTCGGGGGCCCCGGGTGTCGCGTCTAGTACCGCCATAGTGGAGGACTTGAGCTGAATGAGTGCTTTTGTAACCTTCTTACACCCGAACGGGTCCTCCCGGCGGACAGAACCGGGGCGACTGAAATGTCAGGCCAGTCAGAACAGCCAGATCAGGACTGGTCAGAACAGCCAGATCAGGACCGCGATACCAAGGCCCTGGCTTGGGCCGGATCGAGGGCGTCGCGCGCCCGCTCCGCGAGTTCCCGACACTCCCGCAACGTCCGCGCGCTCAACTCGGCGTGCACGGCGGGCACCGCGGCGGCGGCCATCGACAGCGACGTCACCCCCAGTCCGACGAGCACCGCCGCCAACCGCGGATCGGCCGCCGCCTCGCCGCAGACCCCCACCGGCTTGCCCGCCGCGCGCCCGGCTTCGGCGGCCAGCGCGATCAGCTCCAGCAACGCCGGCTGCCAGGGGTCGAGCAGGTCGGGCAGCCGGCCGTCCTGGCGGTCGGCGGCCATCGTGTACTGGCCGAGGTCGTTGGTGCCGATGGACAGGAAGTCGAGGTGCTCCAGCAGCCGGGCCGCGCGCAGCGCCGCCGCCGGGATCTCGACCATGGCGCCGACGTGCTGAAGGCCGTGGGCCCGGGCCCGGGCGGCGAAGTCCGCGGCCTCGGCCGGGGTGGCGACCATCGGGGCCATGACCCAGACCTCGCAGGCCGCCGCCGCAGCCGCCGAGGCGATCGCGGCCAGTTGGTCGTCCAGGACTTCCGGACGCAGCCGGGCGGTCCGCAGTCCCCTGACGCCGAGCGCCGGGTTCTCCTCCTCGGGCAGCGCGAGGAACGGCAGGGGCTTGTCGGCGCCGGCGTCCAGGGTGCGGATGACGACGCGGGCGCCGGGGAAGGCGTTGAAGAGCTCAAGGTAGGCGGCGTGCTGCTCGGCTCGGGAGGGTGAGTCTTTGCGGCCGAGGAACAGGAACTCGGTGCGCAGCAGGCCGACGCCTTGGGCTCCGGTTCGGACGTCCTTGATGGAGCCGATGTTCAGGTAGAGCGATACCGGGTGGCCGTCTTTGGTGTGGCCGGGGCCGAGGCCGGCGAGGTCCACGTGGGTGCGGGCGGCGCGGGCGGGCGGCAGGTCGGCGCTGTTCGCGGCGGGCTCGACGCCGACGGTGACGGTCCCGGAGGTGCCGTCGACGGCGACGTTCGTGCCGTCGGCGATCCCGGTCGCGCCGGCGGCGGCCACGATCGCCGGGATGCCGAGGCCGCGCGCCAGGATCGCGGTGTGGCTGGTCGGGCCGCCGCGCTCGGTGACGATGGCGAGGACCTGATCGGGGTTCAGGTTCGCGGTGTCGGCCGGGGCGAGGTCGGCGGCGACCAGGACGAAGGGATGGCCGGGGTCGGGGATGCCGGGGATGGGGCGGCCCAGGACG
>NZ_JAAFZA010000138.1 GCF_015356865.1 Catenulispora pinisilvae | reverse complement strand
GCAGCGCCCCCGGCCCTGCCCTCCGCGCCGCCTGTGCCGCTCCCGCCCGGGGCCGCGAAGTCCGGCGCCCGGCCGAGCTCCAGCCGCGTCCGGGCCCGCCTGGCGCGCCTGGGCAGTGCGCGCAGCGGTGGGCCGCCGGTGGTGCTGGAGCCGATGTTCAAGATCATCCGGGCCAACCATCCGAAGGCCGACCTGAAGCCCGTCGAGCAGGCGTACGCCGTCGCCGAGCGGCATCACCGCGGGCAGCGGCGCAAGAGCGGCGATCCGTACATCACCCACCCGCTGGCCGTCACCACCATCCTGGCCGAGCTGGGCATGGACGTGCCGACGCTGTGCGCCGGACTGCTCCACGACACCGTCGAGGACACCGACTACACGCTCGACATGGTGCGCGGCGACTTCGGCGACACCGTCGCGCTGCTGGTGGACGGCGTCACCAAGCTGGACAAGGTGAAGCTGGGCGAGGCCACGCAGGCCGAGACCGTGCGCAAGATGGTCGTGGCCATGGCCCGGGACATCCGGGTGCTGGTGATCAAGCTCGCCGACCGGCTGCACAACATGCGCACCATGCGTTACATGAAGCGGGAGAAGCAGGAGAGCAAGTCCCGCGAGACGCTGGAGATCTACGCCCCGCTGGCGCACCGGCTGGGCATGAACACCATCAAGTGGGAGCTGGAGGACCTGGCCTTCGCCATCCTCTATCCCAAGATGTACGACGAGATCGTGCGCCTGGTCTCCGAGCGGGCTCCCAAGCGCGAGGAGTACCTGAGCCAGGTCATCGACGCGGTGCACACCGACCTGCGCGAGGCGAAGATCCGCGCCACGGTCACCGGGCGTCCGAAGCACTACTACTCGGTCTACCAGAAGATGATCGTGCGCGGCCGCGACTTCGCCGACATCTACGACCTGGTCGGCATCCGGGTTTTGGTGGACTCGGTGCGCGACTGCTACGCGGCGCTGGGCGCCGTGCACGCGCGGTGGAACCCGGTCCCCGGCCGGTTCAAGGACTACATCGCGATGCCGAAGTTCAACATGTACCAGTCCCTGCACACCACGGTGATCGGCCCCGGCGGCAAGGCCGTGGAGCTCCAGATCCGGACCTTCGCGATGCACCGGCGCGCGGAGTACGGTGTCGCGGCGCACTGGAAGTACAAGGAGGACGCCGTCGAGGGCGTCCGCAAGCCCACCAACGGCGCCGGGACCGCGAACCCCGGCGGCGACATGGCGTGGCTGCGGCAGCTGCTGGACTGGCAGAAGGAGACCGCGGACCCGAACGAGTTCCTGGACGCGCTGCGCTTCGACCTGTCCACCGCCGAGGTCTACGTCTTCACGCCCAAGGGCATGGTGATGGCGCTGCCCTCCGGCTCCACCCCGGTCGACTTCGCCTACGCGGTCCACACCGAGGTCGGGCACCACACCATCGGCGCCCGGGTGAACGGCCGGCTGGTGCCGCTGGACAGCAAGCTGGACAACGGCGACGTGGTGGAGATCTTCACCTCCAAGGCGCCGAACTCCGGACCGTCCCGGGACTGGCTGGGCTTCGTGGCGTCCCCGCGCGCCCGCAACAAGATCCGCCAGTGGTACACCAAGGAGCGCCGCGAGGAGGCGGTCGAGCAGGGCAAGGACCAGCTCGCCAAGGCCATGCGCAAGCAGGGGCTGCCGTTGCAGCGCCTGATGACCTCCGAGTCCCTGGCCACCGTCGCCCACGACCTGCGGCACGCCGACATCAGCGCCCTGTACGCCGCGATCGGCGAGGGCCACATCTCGGCCCAGCACGTCGTCCATCGCCTGCTGCACCTGCTCGGCGGCGAGGAGGGGGCGACCGAGGACCTGGCCGAGGCCACCGTCCCGGGCAACATCGAGAAGCTGTCCCGGCGCGGCCAGGCCCGGCCCGCCGGCGACCCCGGCGTCCTGGTCAAGGGCACCGACGACATCTGGGTCAAGCTGGCCCGCTGCTGCACCCCGGTCCCCGGCGACGACATCGTCGGCTTCATCACCCGCGCCTCCGGCGTCTCCGTCCACCGCGCGGACTGCACCAACATCGAATCGCTGGCCGCCCAGCCCGAACGGATGGTGGAGGTGTCTTGGTCGCCCGGAGGGGCGTCCATGTTTCTAGTCGCGATCCAAGTAGAGGCGCTGGACCGGTCCAGGCTCCTCTCGGACGTCACCCGCGTCCTGTCGGACCAGCACGTCAACATCCTGTCGGCCTCGGTGACCACCAGCCGCGACCGGGTGGCGATCTCGCGGTTCACGTTCGAGATGGCCGACCCGGCGCACCTGGGCGCGGTGTTGAAGGCGGTCAAGGGGGTTGAAGGGGTGTTCGACGTCTATCGGGTGACGAGCGCTAAGCATGCGTGAGCGCTGAGCAGGCGTTTGTGGTGAGTGCACGTAGTTTTGTTCGCACTCTTTAGGGTGATGCGCGGGGGAAAGGCTGATTCGCCACCGCGCATCCCTTTACGGTCGCGGACATGGTCAGCTCTTCGCATGAAGCCATGCACCGGATCTTCCATCACGACTCGGAGATGCTCGGGCGGACTTTCCACGCCTTAGGCCTGTCGTTACCGACTCCCGACACGGTGTCGGTCATCTCAGGTGACGTCACGGAGATCCGCCCGATGGAACGGCGTATCGACACCCTGCTCCGCTGTGAGACGGCGGATGGCGAGGCGTACTTGGTGCTCGTCGAATCGCAGCGGGGCGTCGATGAGGACAAGAGGTACACCTGGACCTACTACCTGGCGTACCTAGCGGACAAGTACCGATTGCCTGTCCTGTTACTCGTGATCTGCCACGACCGTCGCGTCGCGACCTGGGCAGCGCAACCCTTCAAGCACGGCGCCGGTGCCTGGGCCGCGCTGACGCTGCGTGCGGTTGTCGTGGGCCCGCACAACGTGCCGGCGATCCTCGACGAGGAGGCCGCGCGTGACTACGTCCCCCTAGCGGTGCTTTCTGCGCTGACTCACGCGAAAGACGCCGATATCGGTGCGATACTGAAAACGCTGGCCTCGGCACTGAAGGCGATGGATGACCCCGAAGAGGCCTACGACCTGGCCGAGCTGACGGGCATCGGCCTGGGGAACACCCCAGCCGAAGAGATTTGGAGGCAGATGATGGCGCTGGATACTTCGTTCTATCGCTCGGCTTTCTCGCGGCAGCTTCGTGCCGAGGGCCGTGCCGAGGGCCGTGCCGAGGGAGCCGCTGAGGGCCGTGCGGCGAGCCTGCGCCGGGTTCTGGACATACGGGGTATCGCGATCACGGACGAACAGGGTGGCCGGTTGTCTGACTGTACCGACCTCGACCAGCTCGATGCCTGGCTCGATCGTGCGCTGACCGCGACGAGCGCGTCCGAAGTCTTCGACGCCGGCTGAGCTGCGAAGCATGAGACGGCGCCGTCCGCCCTCGCGGGAGCGGCGTCGTTCGTCGTTCGCCGCTCGTCATTCGGGGAGTCAGCTCTCGTAGGCCGCGTCTGCGGCGCCGAGCGCCCGGGAGGCGTTTCGGGCTATCGCAACGTTTTGGGCTATCGCACGATTCGGGCTACTACCGGGACGCTGTGATCGCTAGGGTGTGCGGGTGCGGAGTCGAGTCCCGGCGCGGGTGACGTTGTCCCCGGCGCGCAAGGGGTTGATCGCGGTGGGGGCCGCGTATCTGGTGACGTTGGTCGGGCTGCTGGGCTTCGAGGAGTGGGACCGGGCCGCTTGTTGGGTGGTGGCCGCCGGGTTCGGGGTGCTGGCGGCGGGGTTGCCGTGGATGCTGCTGGCGTTGTGCGTGGACTACATCGCGGATCCGGTCGCGTGGCGGCGCACGGTCGTGGTCGAGGGCTTTGTGACCAGCGAGGGGTATACGGTGCCGCCGCATCCCGGGGATCAGAGCTATGTCTTGCACCGGGTCTACGAGTTCACGACGTTGCGGGGGGAGAGGCGTCGGGCCGGTAGCCGGGCCATGTTTCCGGAGACGGCGGACGGCCGGATCCGGCTGCGTTACGACCCGCGGCGGCCGGGCCGGATATGGCCGGCCCGCGTCGCTCCGCGTACGGCGGCTGCCGGGTCGGTCGTCGCGGTGCTGATGTTGACGGCGGCCGTGTTCGCGTTGGCGGGCGCTATCGGATTCGGCATGTCGACCTGGAACTGAAGCTTCCAAGGCGGATGTAGGGGGATGTAAAAGGTTCGGGCGCTTTCCCAAGGAAAGCGCCCGAACCTCAAACCCGGTGACCTTAGCTCAGCCCCAACCCAACCGCTGAACTACAGCAGAGGCCGCAAACCTCACCGCGTGAACTCCGCCAGCGCCTTCTCAGCCTCGGCCAGCCACTCCTGCCGGGCCGCGATCGAAGCCTCAGCGTCCGCGACCTTCTTCTCCTGCCCGGCGGCCCGCGCCTTGTCGGCCTGCACCCGCAGCTTGTCCAGCGCGGTGCGCAGCTGCTCGACCGTGGCCTCGGCCCGGGCCCGCTTCTCCGGGTCCTTGCGGGACAGTTCGGAGGCCTCGGCGTCGGCGATGGCGCGGTCGACGGTGTGCAGGCGGCCCTCGATGCGCTGGCGGGAGTCGCGTGGGACCGGGCCGATGGCCTCCCAGCGCTCGTTCAGGGAGCGCAGTGCGACGCGGGCGGCGCGGTGGTCGCTGATCGGGAGCAGGGCCTCGGCCTCGACCACCAGGAGTTCCTTGGCGGCCAGGTTCTCGCGCTCGGCGCCGTTGCGCTCGTCCAGGATCGCGTTGCGGGCGGCGAAGAAGGTGTCCTGGGCGGCCTTGAAGCGCTTCCACAGGTCGTCCTCGACGTCGCGCTGGGCGCGGCCGGCGGTCTTCCACTCGCTCATCAGGTCGCGGAAGCGGCCGGCGGTGGGGTTCCAGTCGGTGGAGTCCTGCAGGGCCTCGGCCTCGGCGATCAGCTGCTCCTTGTGGGAGCGGATCTCCACGCGCTGGGCGTCCAGTTCGGCGAAGTGCTGCTTGCGGCGCTTGGCGAAGGCCGAGCGGGCCTGGGACAGCCGGTGCCACAGCTCGTCGTCGGTCTTGCGGTCCAGGCGCGGGGCGGCCTTCCACTCGTCCAGCAGCACCTTCATACGGTCCCCGGCCACGCGCCACTCGGTGGACACCGCCAGCCGCTCGGCCTCCTCGGCCAGTTCCTGCTTGGCCGCGCGGGCCCCGGCCTGCTGCTGCTCGCGGGCCGCGCGGTGCTCGGCCCGGCGCTGCTCGGCCAGCTCCACCAGGCCGTCCAGCCGGGTCAGCAGGCCGTCCAGGTCGCCGACCGCGTTGGCGCCGGAGATGGACTCGCGCAGCTTGCCGATCTTCTCCAGGGCGTCCTTCGGGGACGGTGCGGAGGGCCCGGTCTGCTTCAGGCGGTTGGCGATCAGGTCGACCTCGACCTTCAGGCCGTCGAACTTGCGCTGGTAGTACGCCAGCGCCTCGTCCGGGGAACCGGCCGCCCACGAGCCGACCTGCCGCTCGCCGTCGGCGGTTCGGACGTAGACGGTGCCGTCCTCGGCGACCCGGCCCCAAGCCTCGGTTGCCTCGCCCACGATGAGCCTCCAAGTTCTGCTGGACCGGGGTATCTGCGGACCGGTCCGCCACATACACCTGCACGGATCCGGGTCCCGGTCATCCAGTGGGACACAATAGCGCGGACCGTCCCAGTGAGGGGACGGCCCGCGTCACGTTCCGGAATCGAACCGCTGTTCCTCGGCCGCGCCGCGAACGGTGCGAGGTGCACGGCTCCCGGTCGCCGTTTACTTGATGGTCACGCTCTTGATGGTCACAGGCTGCTTCGGACTGCCGTCGCCGGGGTTCTGACCGCTGTCGGTCTCGCCGACCGCGGCGATCTTGTTGATCACGTCCATGCCGACGGTGACCTTGCCCCAGGGCGTGTAGCTCGGGGGCAGCGGGGAGTCCTTGTAGACGATGAAGAACTGGCTGCCGTTGGTGCCCGGTCCGCCGTTCGCCATGGCGATGGTGCCCGCCGGGTACGTCGCGCCGGTCAGGTTCTCGTCCTGGAACTGGTAGCCGGGCCCGCCGTCGCCCTTGCCGGTCGGGTCGCCGCACTGAAGCACGTAGATGCCCTGAGTGACCAGTCGGTGGCAGGGGGTGTTGTCGAAGTAGCCCTTGCCGGACAGGTACTTGAACGAGTACGTGGTGTACGGCGCCTTCGTGGTCAGCGCGTCGAAGGTGACGTCGCCGGAGTTGAACTGGATCGTCGCGGTGTACGGCTTGGCCGCGTCGGCCGCGTTGTAGGTCGGCACGCCGACGTCCTTGGACGCGCTGCCGGTCTTCTGGTAGCCGATCTGCTCCGGGCTGGAGCTGGTCGGCGCCGGGGTGGTGGGCGCGGACGAGGTGTCCGACGGCGACGAAGTGGGCGAGGCGCTCGCCGTCTTGTCGGTCTTGTTGCCGCTGCTGGTCGCGAACGCGACGCCGACCCCTATGCCGATCACCGCCACCGCGGCCACGGCGGCCGTGATCTTGTTGCGCTTCTTGGCGGCCGCCTGCTGCTGGGCCAAGCGGGCCTGGACGCGCTCGTATCGGGCGCGTTCCAGCTCTCGCTGACGGTCCTTGCTGGTCACCGATTCGCCTCCGGATAGTGGGCCGGACGCTGCCGGCCGAGGTCGTGTCGAGTGTCTCGAGTGTCTTGGATGTCGTGCGGTGTCTATTCGAAATGTGTCCGTGGCCGACACTGAAAGATCTTGAACGTGTCTGGCTTCAGCGGCACAGTGTACGGTGCGTTCCCTAGAAATCACCTGTGAGCTTCCAATGAGTTCGCAAAGGGACCGGCGCCCCCGGTAGCCTGCGTAGGGAAATCTCCAAACCGCATCGACCGAACAAAGTGTGGGGCGCGCGTGCTTGTCGCCGGATTCCCAGCCGGAAGCCTGGGTGCGAACTGCTATCTCGTGGCGCCCGGCGCCGGGGAACAGTGCGTGATCATCGATCCCGGCGAGGCCGCCGCGGCGGGCGTCGAGGAAGTCGTCCGGGAGCACAAGTTGCAGCCGGTCGCGGTCCTGCTGACGCACGGCCATGTCGACCACACCATGAGCGTCGTCCCGGTCTGCGGTGACTACGGCGTCCCGGCCTATATCCACCCCGGCGATCGCGGCATGCTCACCGACCCGCAGAAGTGGCTGGGCATCGCCCCGGGCACGCCGGTCTTCGGGCAGGCGAAGTTCGTCGAGCCGGACGACGTCAAGGAACTCACCGACGGCGTCGTGCTGAGCCTGGCCGGTCTGGAGATCACCGTCGACCACACCCCGGGCCATACCAAGGGCTCAGTGTCGTTCCGGACTCCCGAGCAACAGGACATCCCGCAGGTGCTCTTCACCGGGGACCTCCTGTTCGCCGGAGCAGTCGGCCGCTGGGACCTGCCCGGCGGCGACCGCGAAGAGTTGCTGGCGTCACTGGCCCGCGTCTGCCTGCCGCTGTCGGACGAGACCGTCGTCCTGTCCGGCCACGGCCCCCAGACCACGATCGGCCGCGAGCGCGCCACGAACCCGTTCTTGACGGAAGCCGCGCCGCTGTCGGTGAAACCCCGCGGTATGTAGGGATATCCACGAACATCATGAGCACCTTCAAGAACGCGCCGGGCACCTTCGACCTGCTCCCGCCCGACTCGGCGGCCTACCTCGCGGTGCGCGAGGCCATGGCGGCGCCGCTGCGCGCGGCCGGCTACGGCTACATCGAGACCCCGGCCTTCGAGTCGACCGCCATGTTCAAGCGCGGCGTCGGCGAGAGCACGGACATCGTCACCAAGGAGATGTACTCCTTCACCACCCGCGGCGGCGACGACATCACGCTGCGCCCCGAGGGCACGGCCTCGGTGTTGCGGGCCGCTCTACAGGCGAACCTGATCCGCGGCAGCCTGCCGGTGAAGCTCTGGTACTCCGGCTCCTTCTATCGCTACGAGAAGCAGCAGCGCGGCCGCTACCGCCACTTCTCCCAGGTCGGCGCCGAGGCGCTGGGCGCGGAGGATCCGGCGCTGGACGCCGAGCTGCTGATCATCGCCGACGACATCTACCGGGGCCTGGGTCTCACCGAGTACACGCTCCTGTTGAACTCCCTCGGCGACCAGAAGTGCCGTCCGGCCTACCGGGAGAAGCTTCAGGAGTTCCTGCGCGGCCTGGACCTGGACGAGGAGACCCGCAAGCGCGCGGAGATCAACCCGCTGCGGGTGCTGGACGACAAGCGCGAGGCGGTGCAGAAGCAGCTCACCGACGTCCCGCTGATCAGCGACAACCTCTGCGAGGAGTGCAAGGTCTACCACGAGGAGGTCCGGCGCCTGCTCACCGTGGCCGGCGTGGCCTTCGTCGACGACCCCAAGCTGGTCCGCGGCCTGGACTACTACACCCGCACCACCTTCGAGTTCGTGCACAGCGGCATCACCGGCTCGCCGACCGCGATCGGCGCCGGCGGCCGCTACGACGGGCTGTCCGAGGACCTGGGCGGCCCGAACCTGCCGAGCGTCGGCTGGGCGCTGGGCGTGGACCGCACCGTCCTCGCCGTGCAGGCCGAGGGCCGGGAGCTGCCGGGCGCCGAGCAGCTGGCGGTGTTCGCGGTGCCGCTCGGCGAGGTCGCCCGCGAGCGGCTGTTCGAGCTGGTCACCACGCTGCGCCGGTCCGGGGTCGCAGCCGATTTCGGCTATGGCAGCAAGGGCATGAAGGCCGCGATGAAGGCCGCCGACCGGTCCGGGGCGCGCTACGCGCTGATCCTCGGCGAGCGGGACATCGCGGAGAACGTCATTCAGATCAAGGAACTGGCGACGGGGGAGCAGGAGTCTGCGTCCCTCGACGGCATCCTCACAACGATTCAGGAGAAACTGAAGTGATCCGCACCCAT
Source organism: Catenulispora pinisilvae (assembly GCF_015356865.1). GTDB lineage: Bacteria > Actinomycetota > Actinomycetes > Streptomycetales > Catenulisporaceae > Catenulispora > Catenulispora pinisilvae. The sequence continues at coordinate 18,478 of NZ_JAAFZA010000138.1, read as the reverse complement.
GAAGCGGGAACGCTTCGTGCGTCCGACGCCGGAACCACCGTCACGCTGGCCGGGTGGGTCGCCCGGCGGCGCGACCACGGGGGCGTCACCTTCCTGGATCTGCGGGACGCGTCCGGTTTCGTGCAGGTCGTGGTTCGCGAGAGCGAGTCCGTCCACGACCTGCGCAACGAGTACTGTGTGGTGGCCACCGGCGAGGTGCGCGAGCGCCCCGACGGCAACGAGAACCCGGACCTGCCCACCGGCGCGATCGAGGTCGTGGTGGACACCGTCGAGGTGCTGTCCCCGGCCGCGCCGCTGCCGTTCCCGATCGAGGAGCACAAGAGCTCGAACATCAACGAGGAGATGCGGCTGAAGTACCGCTACCTCGACATCCGGCGCGAGCCGATGGCCCGGGCCCTGCGGATGCGATCCAAGGCCACCAAGGTCATCCGGGACGTCATGGAGGAGCACGGCTTCCTCGACGTCGAGACCCCGACGCTGACCCGTTCCACCCCCGAGGGCGCGCGCGACTTCCTGGTCCCGGTGCGCCTACAGCCGGGCGCCTGGTACGCGCTGCCGCAGTCCCCGCAGCTGTTCAAGCAGCTGCTGATGGTCGCCGGCCTGGAGCGCTACTACCAGATCGCGCGCTGCTACCGGGACGAGGACTTCCGGGCCGACCGGCAGCCGGAGTTCACGCAGTTGGACGTCGAGGCCTCGTTCGTCGACCAGGAGGACATCCTGAAGATCGGCGAGGCGATCGTGGCCGCGGTGTGGAAGGAGACGCTGGGCGTCGAGATCCCGCTGCCGCTGCCGCGCATGAAGTACCACGAGGCGATGGACCGCTACGGCTCGGACAAGCCGGACCTGCGCTTCGGCCAGGAGCTCACCGAGCTGACCGAGTACTTCGCCGGCACCGAGTTCCGGGTGTTCCAGGCCCCCTACGTCGGCGCCGTGGTGATGCCCGGCGGCGCGGCCCAGACCCGCAAGGAACTGGACGCCTGGCAGGACTGGGCCAAGGCGCGCGGCGCCCGCGGCCTGGCCTATGTGGTCATCGACGCCGAGACCGGCGAGCTGCGCGGCCCGGTCGCCAAGAACCTCTCCGAGGCGCACTTGTCGGGGCTGGCCGACAAGGTCGGCGCCAAGCCCGGCGACGCGGTCTTCTTCGCGGCCGGCAAGCGGGCCGCCTCGCAGGAACTGCTGGGCGCGGCCCGGCTGGAGATCGGCAAGCGCGGCGAGCTGATCGACGAGAGCGCGTGGAAGTTCCTGTGGGTGGTGGACTTCCCGATGTTCGAGCCGATCGAGGACGCGGCCGGCGAGCAGACCGGCTGGCACGCGGTGCACCACCCGTTCACCGCGCCGACCGCCGAGAGCCTGGACACCTTCGACAAGGACCCCGGCTCCGCGCTGTCCAACGCCTACGACATCGTGCTCAACGGCACTGAGCTGGGCGGCGGGTCGATCCGTATCCACCGCAAGGACGTGCAGGAACGGGCCTTCACCGCGATCGGGCTCTCCCAGGAGGAAGCGCAGTCGCAGTTCGGCTTCCTGCTGGAGGCCTTCAACTACGGCCCGCCGCCGCACGGCGGGATCGCCCTCGGCCTGGACCGCCTGGTCGCGCTGCTGACCGGCGCGGACACCATCCGCGACGTGATGGCGTTCCCGAAGACCGCCACCGGCGGCGACCCGCTGACCGGCGCGCCGACGCCGATCACGGCGGCGCAGCGCAAGGAGGCCGGAGTGGACGCGGTCTTCGAGCCCAAGGGCGGCCAGGACAAGAACGGCCAGGACAAGGGCAGCAAGGACGCGGGGGCAAGGGACGGCGCCGGGCAGGCCTGATGCCAAGCGCTTGAGAGGCGAGCCAGGGCGGGCCGGGAGCGATCCCGGCCCGCCCTTGTCCTGTGTCGGCGAGCTTTGATTGACTTGCCTGCATGGCTGCTGTGACCGGAGTTCTGGCCGATTACGCACGCGGTGAGGCGTCGGAGAGCGACGTGGTGCGCGCACTGCTCGCCCACGACGGCTGGTACGCCCCGATGCTGTGGCTCAGTGAGGTGTTCCCAGACCGCAAGGTCTACGACAGCATGATCCCGACACCGGCCCTGGGCCAGGCGCCGGCTCCGGGCCGGCTGTGGGTGTTCACCGATGCCGAGCAGGTGGCCGCCGCGATCGAGGCCGGTTCGGCGTTCGCCGCGGCCGGCGGCCCGGTGCGCGGCGTGGAGCTGTTCGGCGCGCTCGGCAACTCCGTGTCGGAGATCCAGGTGAACCCGGCCGGGCTGGCCGAGCACGGCTGGTCGGTCGGGATCGACGACGCCGTCCTGGACTTCCTCGCGCGCTGGATCGGCGCGCTGGAGGTCGAGACGTCGCTGAGCGAGAGCGCCGAGGACCTCGGCGAGCGGCTGGCCGGCTTCCAGCACTACGTGGTCCCGGTCGACGACACCGGCCGGCCCCGCGTCGTCTCCTTGCACAAGCCGCCGGGCAACTACGTCATGGCCTTCACCGCGCCCGACCTCTACGCGGAGCATCAGAAGCGCGATCCCGGCGTCACCGGCGCCGCGGACATGCCCGCCGCGACGCTGTTCCAGCTGGCCGACTACGACGGCGTGGACGGCGTGGTGCTGGACATGAAGGAGTCTGATTCCTTCATCCTGCCGCAGGACCTGTGCAGCGCCGTCCTCAAGCTGATCGCGTAGTCGCCGATCGCGTGGTTATCGTGACTCCATGAACGATCACGCTCGCGCGCACATCCTCCCGGACCCGGCGACCGAGTTCGGCCGCGCGGTCCGCCGCCGCCTGGCCGAGGAAGAGATCATCTGGCTGGTCACGGTCAACTCGGCCGGTGTCCCGCAGCCCAACCCGGTGTGGTTCCTGTGGACTCCGGACGAGGACGACGAGTGGGGGGACGGCAGCTTCCTGATCTACCACCTGAACACCGCGGCCCGGCTGCGCTCGCTCAAGGAGCGGCCGACCGTGGCGCTGCACTTCGACGGTGGTGTCCACGACCTGGAGGTGTCGGTCTTCACCGGCGACGCGGAGATCCTGGACGGGCATCCGGCAGCCGGCGACGTCCCGGCGTACAACGCGAAATACACCGATCGGGCCGCGCGGTACTTCGGCAAGAGCGTCGGCGAGGCCTTGGCCAAGTACTCGGTGGCCACACGGATCAGGCCGAGTAAGGTGCGCGGCGGCTGATCCGCGCCGATAGGCAAAGACCGGAGCACGTCCCCCAAGGCCCCACCAAGGAAGACGTGCTCCGGAGTCTGAAATGGCAGCAGGTCGCGGTCACCGGCCGGCGGCTAGGGCGTGTTTGAGAAGTCGGGCGGGGCGCGACGCCTGATCGTCCGGCGCCTGGCTGCGCCGGACGACCAGCCACAGCCAACCAGGATGAGGCAGGCCGTCCGTCTTGCCATGCTTGCCGCTGAGCCGTCGCGCTCGACCTGCTCATCACCTGCGGGACACTACCCACCCGACTTCTCAAACACGCCCTAGCAGTTCTCTGATGCGAGGTGTCCGGCCGCCACTCGGCGGGGCTTGTCAGCCTTCGGTGCCCGCTGCGCGCCATCGTCCTTCGGCTTGATCGTCAGCAGCGGGATGAACCGGTGTGCCAGCGGCCCGATCAGCAGCGCGTAGGCCGCCGTCCCGATGCCGACCGTGCCGCCCAGCAGCCAGCCCACGGCCAGGACCGTGACCTCCATCGAGGTGCGGACCACCCGGATCGAGCGGCCGCGGGTCGCGTAGCCGGTCATCACGCCGTCGCGCGGGCCCGGGCCCATGCCGGCCCCGATGTAGGCGCCGGTCGCCACGCCGTTCAGGACGATGCCGCCGGCCATCTCGCCCCAGCGCAGCCACCCCACGTGCGGGGTCGGCATCCAGGCCATCGCGGCGTCCATCGCCAGGCCGACCACGACCACGTTGCACAGCGTGCCGAAGCCGGGCTTCTGCCGGATCGGGATCCACAGCAGCATGACGGCCACGCCGACCAGGATCACCGTCGTGCCGACCGGCAGGCCGATGTGCTTGGCCAGGCCCTGGTGGAACACGTCCCACGGGTTCGCGCCGAGCCCGGACATCAGGATCATGCCGTCGCTGAGGCCGTAGAGGACCAGCCCGAGCTGGAGCTGGACCATGCGGTGCGCGCGGCGGTCGCGCGGGATCAGGGCCGAGAACCAGGCCAATGCGGCCCGCACGAGTTCCCCGACCGGCAGGGGTGCGGCGATCCGCTGCTCGTGCCGGCCGAGCATGGCGCGTTCGGCTCGGTCGCCCGCCACAGGAGCGGAGGTGTACCCGCGGTCCGCTGGTGCCGTGCTGGTCATGCTGGCCTCCTGGGTCGGTCCCGGGCCGGGGTCGGCGGGAATCGGTCGCCGAATCGGTCGAAGTGGTCCGTGCGGATTGCCCTTGCGGGCCACTTCCATCAGGATGGGGGTCAAGTGGCCTGAAGATGTAGGGCCAATCTAGGGAGGGTGGCATGGCTGCTCCGCTGGACCTCGTGACGACCGACCGCTCGGTGGGCAGCACCCGCCTGGCCCGGCTGATCCGGGAGGTCGCGCATCTGGGCGGCGCGGCCGGCCCGGCCGCCGAGCCGGATCGCCGCCCGGCCTACCGCGCGCTCGCGCACACTGTCCGGGGCCTGATCCTGGACGGCCGCATCGCGCTGCGGACCCGGGTGCCGGCCGAACGCGACCTGGCCGCGGCCCTGGGCATGAGCCGGACCACCGTCACCGCCGCCTACGACCTGTTGCGCGAGGACGGGTTCCTGGAGAGCCGGCGCGGTTCGGGCACCTGGACCACCCTGCCGCCGGGCTCCGGTCCGAACGTCTCCGGCGGCTGGCTGATGGCGGCCCAGCCCGGCGCCGCGGACGTGGCCATCGACCTGTCCTGCGCCTCGTTCGGCATGCCCGGCGCGCTGATCGCCGAGGTGTTGGCCGAGGTCGGGCCCAGGATCGCCGAGCTCACCGCGGATCCCGGCTACTACCACGCCGGCTGGCCGGAGCTGCGCGAGCTGGTGGCCGAGCGCTACGTCCAGCGCGGCCTGCCGACCACCCCGGACCAGATCGTCATCACCTCCGGGGCGCAGCACGGGAACGTGCTGGCGCTGGGGCTGTTGTGCGGACCGGGGGACCGGGTCGTGGTGGAGAGCCCGACCTATCCGAACAGCGTCGAGGCCATGCGCCGGGCCCGGCTGCGGCCGGTGCCGGTGCCGGTCGGCGAGGACGGCATCGAATCCGACGTGCTGGCCGCGCAGCTGCGGCAGGCGGCGCCGCGGGTGGCCTATCTGATCCCGGACTTCCAGAACCCGACCGGCACGCTGATGTCCGCCGAGCGCCGGGCCGAGGCCGCCGACGCGGCGCGGGCCGCGGGGACCTGGATCATCAACGACGAGACCGTCTCCGACATGGCCCTGGACGTCCCGGCCCCGGCGCCGTTCCCGGCCTCGGTCTCGCGCGCGGCGGCCGAGCAGGTGATCAGCGTCGGGTCGATGTCCAAGAGCCACTGGGGCGGCCTGCGGATCGGCTGGATCCGGACCACCCCGCGGATGGCCACCGAGCTGGCCGGCCAGCGGATGGCCACGGACATGGCGGGTTCGGTGCTGGACCAGATCATCGCCGTGGCCCTGCTGCGGCGCGGCTGGGGGTTCGTCGAGCAGCGGCGGGAGCTGTTGCGGCGGCAGCGGGCCGCGCTGGAGGCGGCGCTGGCCGCGGAGCTGCCGGGATGGTCGTGGCGCCGGCCCTCGGGCGGGCTGTCGCTGTGGGTGGACCTGGGCGAGCCGTCTTCCTCGGAGCTGGCCGACCGGGCCGCGGCCTTCGGGGTCCGGCTGGTCGGCGGACCGCAGTTCGGCGTGGACCCCGGGACGTTCGAGAACCGGGTGCGGATCCCCTTCACGCTGCCGGAGCAGACGCTGCGCGACGCGGTGCGGCGGCTGGCCGCGGCGTTCCGGTGCGAGGCGGCGCTGCCGCCGGTGCCGGAGGAAAACCGCTGGGTGGCCTGAGGCGCTTTCGGCGAAGATCGGGGACGTGGATACCTACGACGCGGATACCTATCTGGAGACCGAGCGCCTGTTCCTGCGCCGGTTCACTGCCGACGACGCCGAGCTGCTGATCGAGCTGGACAGCGACCCGGCGGTGATGCGCTACCTGACCGGCGGGAAGCCGACGCCGCCGGAGGAGGTCCGGGAGCGGGTCCTGCCGCGGATCCTCGCGGGGCTGGAGAAGTGGGACTACAAGCTCGGCCTGTTCGCCGCGCACGAGAAGCCGGGCGGTGCGTTCATCGGCTGGTTCATCCTGCGGCCGAAGGCCGAGGGGCCGCTGGACGAGGTCGAGCTCGGGTACCGGCTGCGGCGGGCGGCGTGGGGGAAGGGGTACGCGACCGAGGGGTCGCAGGCGTTGCTGCGCAAGGCGTTCACCGAGCTCGGGGTGCGGCTCGTGTGGGCCGACACGATGTTCGTGAACCGCGGATCGCGCAACGTCATGGAGAAGCTGGGGATGACGCACGTGGACACGTTCTTCCCCGAGCTGGAGCCGATCGAGGGCTCCGAGCACGGGGAAGTTCGCTACGAGCTGACCGCTGAGCAGTGGGCGCGGCGGTAGGGCGGCGAGGTGCGGGCGGGCGCGGTGCCGTTACTGCCCGCCGGTGCTGGCCGAGCCGGCCGGCACCGAGATGGTCCCGGTGAAGACGTCGAAGTACATCGCCGCCGACACCCCCAGCCCGACGATGCCGAGCGCCAGGGCGCCCCAGGTCAGGGCGCGGACCCAGGTCGGGGCCGGGCGCTTGGCGAAGAACTCGCCGACGAACAGGGTCCCGGCGGCGACCAGCATGGCCGCCACGGCGAACCAGATGCCGACCAGCGCGGTCTTGTGCCAGGGCTCGGTGTAGCGCTGCTTGATGATCGCGTCGGCGGCCGAGTTGGCGGTGTTGATGTTGCCGATCAGCGTCTGCCGCTGGGCCAGGACGTCGCCCAGCCAGCTGCCGCCCATCGAGGTCAGGGCCAGGCCGGCGGCCACGATGGCGGCCGCGCCGGTGGCGATGCCGGAGCTGGCGCGCTCGGTCTCCAGGGCCAGGTCGGCGTCGTCGAGGTAGTCGTCCTCGTCCTCGACGAGCTCCGGGACGATCTCGTCGGGCGCGATGTCGTCCGCCACGGAGGCGGAGGCGGTCTTGTCGGCTGCCGGAACGGCTGCGGTCTCGGTCTCGGCCTCGAGGACCGCCTCGTCGGTGGCGTCGACGCTGTCGGTGCTTGGCGTAGTCATGGGAGTGGAGCTTAGGCATACCAGCCTGAGAGTGCGATTAACGGACGGCCGCTATTGAGCATCAGACAGTGTTCAAGGGGCGGACGCGGCTGTCCGCATCGCGGCTGAGCAGGGGGTTATGGCCCAGTCACACGATCGGGTCACGATGGCATTCCGGATTCGACGGGTCGCCCGTCCGACCTCGAAATCCTCACCTCAGCTGTTGTGCGGCCGTGAACAGCATCCGCTGCCCCAGCTCCGCGGCGGCCAACGCGGCCATCACCGCGGCGGCCAGCAGCATGTACATCACCACGATCTGATACCGGATCGCCACTTCCGGTGACACTCCGGCCAGGATCAGCCCGGTCATCGCCCCGGGCAGACTGATCAGGCCGACGACCTTCGTGGAGTCCAGCGTCGGGATCAAGGCGGTCCGCAACAGCTCCCTGCGATGCGGCGCGAAGGCCGCGGCCGCGCTCAGCCCGAGCGACAACCGGGCCTCGATGGCCGCCCGCTGCCCCCGCACCTCGGCCACCATCCGCGACAGGGTGACCCCGGTGGCCGCCATCGACCCGCTGACCACCATCCCGCCGACCGGCACCACCACCCGCGGCGTGGTCTGGATGACGCCGAACGCCATCAGCACGCCCATGGTCACCGCGGCGGCGATCGCCACGGCGGCGGTGGCGACGTAACGGGAGTGCCGCAGCCCTTTGCCCCGCCGCCCCGCCACCTGCCCGGCGATGACCACCATGACCGCCAGCCACGCGAACCCGCCGGGCAGGCCCGCGTGCTTGAACAGGAACAGCAGCACCGCGCCGACCAGGAACAGCTGGACCCCGGCCCGCACGCCGGCGATCACGATCTCGCGCGCCAGGCCCAGGCGCTGGCGCCAGGCGATGAGCACGGCCAGGCCGACGAGGCTGACGGACAGGGCTACGCCGGTCCATTCCGGTACCGCGGGGCTGCTCATGCCGCGAGTTTAGGCGCCGCGCGGCTGGAGGTGACTGGCGCGGCCGGATCATCCGCGCGAGCGGCACCGGCTCGGGTGAATCCGCTGCCGACAGCGCTCACCTGCCAGCGCTCACCCGCCCCCGTTCACATACCGCACCCCGGCGACCGGCCCGCTCTCCACCAGCTGCCCCTTGCGCAGCACCAGCGCGTCGTCGGCCATCCGCTGCACCTGCGCCGCGCTGTGGCTGACCAAGATCGCCGTCAGCCCGCCGCTCAGCAGGGCGCACAGCGTGTCTTCCACCGCGGCCGCGGCCTCCGGGTCCAGGGCCGAGGTCGGCTCGTCCAGCAGCAGGACCTCCGGTCCGACCGCGAGTGTGCGGGCCAGGCATACCCGCTGGCCTTCGCCCCCTGACAGGCCCTCGGTCGGCCGCTCGTGGAACTCCGCCGGCAGTCCGACCCGCTTGAGCAGGCCCAGCGCCTCGTCGTCGGTCAGGTGGGGCGCGCCGACCCGCAGTTCCTCCCGCACCGACGCGGAAACCAGCACCGGACGCTGGCCGACCAGCCCCACCCGGCGGCGTAGCGCCAGCACGTCCAGCGTGTCCAGCGGCGCCCCGTCCAGCAGCACGGTGCCGGTGCTCGGGTCGTCGAGCCGGTTGAACAGCCGCAGCAGCGTCGTCTTGCCCGCGCCGCTGGGGCCTACCAGGGCGGTGCAGCGGCCGGGGGCGATGGTGGCCGTCACCCGGTCGATGATCAGGTGCCCCTCGCGGCGGACACACACCTCGCGCAGGTCGAAGCGGCTCACGCAGGGAACCTCCCGCTCATCATCCGGTGCGTCGTGCGGAATCCGAGGCGCGCGTAGATCCGCCGCGCCGGCTCGTTCGGGTGCCAGTGGCCGAGGGCGCAGAAGTTGTCGCTGTTCGCCAGCGATCGGCGGGTCAGCCAGGCCGACACGGCAGCGCCGAGGCCTTGGCCGCGGGTGTCGGGCCGGGTCCCGATGGACGCCAGGTACCCGTTGCCGCCGTCGCGTCGGCAATACGCCCCGCACGCCAGCAGCGCCCCCTCGGCGTCCCGCACCACGCCCCACGTCTGGATCGCGTCCCAGCCCGGCTTGGCCGAGTGCGAGGGGTTCGCGACCTTCAGGAAGCCGCTGATCTCGGCGTCGGCCTCGGGGGACGGCGGCAGCTCGGTGACGCGCGCCTCGCCGGGCAGCGTCGGCAGCTCGACGCCCCAGGCCGGGTCGAAGGCCATGAAGTCCCACGTCTCCGGCTCCGAGAAGTCGAGCGCCCCCAGGTCCGTGCCCCGCGGCAGGCTGAAGCCGTACGGCCGCCGCGGCAGCGCCTCCAGCGCGTGCCGCAGCAGCGCGCCGGCCGTCTCCGGCGTCCCGACCGCGGTCAGCCAGTCGACCAGGCCGGGGGCGTCCTGCGAGCCGCCGAAGGCGAAGCCGCCGTCGGCGGCGGCCCAGGCCACGCCCTGTTGTTCCAGCGACTCCTCCGGGGCGGCGTCGGAGCGCAGCAGGTAGTCGCCCCCGGCGGCCGCGAACAACTCCTCGGCCGACTCCAGGCGCCGTATCACTGGTTCCGTCATGGCGATCATTGTGACGGACGGCTGTGACGAACGGCTGGGACGGACTGTCCGACGGACGGCTCTGTCAGCCCGGGGCGCTAAGGTCGTGACGTGGAGCAGCTGGACTTGTTCGAGGAGGCGGGCACCGAGAAGGCCAGGACGGCGGCCCCGCTCGCGGTACGCATGCGGCCTCGGACCCTGGACGAGATCGTCGGGCAGAAACACCTGCTCCGAGCCGGTTCCCCGCTGTGGCGGCTGGTCCAGGCCGCCGACGGCGTCACCGTGCCGTCCTCGATCCTGCTCTGGGGCCCGCCCGGCACCGGCAAGACCACCCTGGCCTACGTGCTGGCCAACGCCACCGACCGCACCTTCGCCGAGCTGTCCGCGATCAACGCGGGCGTCAAGGAGGTCCGGGCCGTGGTGGACCGCGCGAAGCGGGAGCTGGGCATGTACGGCCGCGAGACCCTGCTGTTCCTGGACGAGATCCACCGCTTCTCCAAGGCCCAGCAGGACTCGCTGCTGCCCGCGGTCGAGAACCGCTGGGTCACGCTGGTGGCCGCGACCACGGAGAACCCGCACTTCTCGATCATCAGCCCGCTGCTGTCCCGCTCGCTGCTGCTGACCCTCCAGCCGCTCACCGAGGACGACATCCGCGAGGTGATCCACCGCGCCGTCGAGGACGAGCGCGGCCTGGGCGGCAAGGTCACGCTGCCCGAGGACGCCGAGGCCCACCTGCTGCGCATCGCCGGCGGCGACGCCCGCCGGGCGCTGACCGCACTGGAAGCCGGGGCGGCCGGGGCGCTCGCGGCGGCCGGGGGCGCGGCTCCGGCCGAGCTCGCCCTGGACATCCTGGAGCAGGCGGTCGACCGGGCCGCGGTCCGCTACGACCGGGACGGCGACCAGCACTACGACGTCGCCAGCGCCTTCATCAAGTCGGTGCGCGGCAGCGACGCGGACGCCGCGCTGCACTACCTGGCCCGCATGGTCGACGCCGGGGAGGACCCGCGCTTCATCGCCCGCCGCCTGGTGATCTCGGCCAGCGAGGACATCGGCCTGGCCGACCCCAGCTCGCTGCAGGTCGCGGTGGCCGCGATGCAGGCCGTGTCCTTCATCGGCTGGCCCGAGGCGCAGATCACGCTGGCGCACGCGGTGCTCCACCTGGCGCTGGCCCCGAAGTCCAATTCCGCGGTGAAGGCCATCGGCGCGGCGCTGGAGGACGTGCACAAGGGGCTGGCCGGTCCGGTGCCGCCGCATCTGCGTGACGCTCATTACTCCGGGGCCCAGTCCCTGGGCCACGGCCAGGACTACATCTACGCCCACGACGTCCCCGGCGGCGTGGCCGCGCAGCAGTACGCGCCGGACGCCGTGAAGGACCGGCGTTACTACGAACCCACCCGGCACGGCGCCGAGGCCCGCTACTCCGACGTCTACGAGCGTGTCAGAGCCTTGCTGGACGGCTCCGCGCCCGACGCGGACCCGGGAGCCTCCTGACACGCCGGACGGCCCAATGCCGCCGAGCCCCGTGCTTGACACCCCTCGCCGCGCGATAAGGTGCTGTCCTCAAACTCAAACACTGTGTATTGCTCATACAGAGCGTCGTCAATACCAATAACAACTCAGGGAGTCCCTGGTGTCCGCTGGCGCGATTGTCGGACTGATCTTCGCGATCTTCTTCGCGATCGGAGTGCTCTTCTTCGCCTTCGTCCTGGTTCGGGTGGCCGAAGTGCTGAAGGAGACGACCAAGTTGGTCGCCGGCATCACCCAGGAGACCGTCCCGCTCCTGAACGAGATCACCGACACGGTCAAGAACGGCAACGCCCAGCTGGTCAAGGTCGACGCCATCACCGACAACGTCGAGACGATGTCGAAGAACGTCTCCGGGCTGGTCTCCACCGCCACCTCGGCGATCGGCGGACCGCTGGTGAAGGTGGCCTCGTTCAGTTATGGGGTGCGCGCGGCCATCACTTCGCGCAAGAATGAGGACGTGGCCAAGCGGGTCAAGGCCGAGCTGAAGGCGGACCGCAAGGCCCGCCGCGCGGACAAGAAGAAGGGCTGACGGACTGATGTTCACTGGAACTGTGCGCCGCCTCTTCTGGGTGTCCATGGGCGCGACCGCGGGTGTGCTGGTCTTCCGCAAGCTGACCGCGACCGCGAAGGAGCTGACCCCCGCGGGCCTCGCGGACCGGGCGGCGGTCTCCGGCGGTGGCCTGCTGGACTCGGTCAAGGAGTTCTTCGAGGACGTGCGCGAGCGGGCGCACGACCGCGAGGAGGAGCTGAACGTCGCGCTGGGCATCGATGTGCCCGCGGACGACGACCCGAAGAAGGGTGACGGTTCCTCCAAGGAGGCGCGAGCTATCTAGGGCCGGTCGTCGCCGCCCTGATCCTGGCCGACCCGGCCCACCCGACGCCCCGTCACGCGCGGCGCCAGGGTCCTGGTTTATATGAACACAGCCCCGACGCGCGCCGCATTCCCAAGAAGGCTGACAAGCTCATGGAATCCGCGGAGATCCACCGCCGCTGGCTCGACTTCTTCCAGAAGAAGGGCCACACCGTCGTCCCCTCGGCGTCGCTCATCTCGAACGACCCCACCACCCTGCTCATCATCGCGGGCATGGCCCCGTTCAAGCCGTACTTCCTCGGTGAGCAGCAGGCGCCCTGGCCGCGCGCGACCTCGATCCAGAAGTGCGTGCGCACGCTGGATATCGAGGAGGTCGGCAAGACCACCCGGCACGGCTCGTTCTTCCAGATGTGCGGCAACTTCTCCTTCGGCGACTACTTCAAGGAGACCGCCATCCCGATGGCGTGGGAGCTGTGCACCACGCCGGTCGAGCAGGGCGGGTTCGGCCTGGACCCGGACAAGATCTGGGTCACCGTCTACCTCGACGACGACGAGGCCGAGGAGATCTGGAAGAAGGCGGGCTTCCCGGCCGAGCGCATCCAGCGCCTCGGGATGAAGGAGAACTACTGGTCGATGGGCGTGCCCGGGCCCTGCGGCCCGTGCTCGGAGCTCTTCTACGACCGCGGCCCGGAGTTCGGCGAGCCCGGCGGGCCCGCGGTGAACGACGAGCGCTACATGGAGTTCTGGAACCTGGTCTTCATGCAGTTCGAGCGCGGCGCCGGCGGTGACAAGGGCGGCTTCCCGATCCTCGGCGAGCTGCCCAGCAAGTCCATCGACACCGGCCTGGGCCTGGAGCGGCTGGCGACCATCCTGCAGGGCGTCAACAACCTCTACGAGATCGACACCTCGCGGGCGATCCTGGACAAGGCGGCGTCGATCGCGGGCGTCGGTTACGGCGCGCAGACCAAGAACGACATCTCGCTGCGAGTGGTCACCGACCACGTGAAGGCCGCGACGATGATGATCGGCGACGGCATCACGCCGGGCAACGAGGGCCGCGGCTACGTGCTGCGCCGCCTGATGCGCCGCGCGATCCGCAATATGCGGCTGCTCGGCGCGCACGGCGCGACCATGAAGGATCTGGTCGAGACCACCATCGGGGCGATGGGCGAGTCCTACCCGGAACTGATCGCGGACTCCTCGCGCATCGTCGCGGTCGCGGTCGCGGAGGAGACCTCTTTCCTCCAGACCCTGCGCACCGGCTCGGCGATGTTCGAGACCGTCGCGGATGAGACGAAGGCCTCCGGCAGCACCGTGTTCTCCGGCGGCCAGGCGTTCAAGCTGCACGACACCTTCGGCTTCCCGATCGACCTGACCCTGGAGATGGCGTCCGAGGCGGGGCTGACGGTCGACGAAGAGGGTTTCCGCCGCCTGATGAAGGAACAGAGGGACCAGGCGAAGGCGGACGCGCGGGCGAAGAAGACCGGCCATGCGGACATGTCTGCGTACCGGGAGCTGCTGGACGCGGCGGGCCCGTCGGCGTTCACCGGCTACCACGAGGTCTCCTCCGAGGGCACGCTCAAGGCGATGCTGGTCAACGGCCAGGTCGGCAGCTCGGCTAAGCCGGGCGATGAGGTGGAGCTGGTCCTGGACCGCACCCCCTTCTACGCCGAGGGCGGCGGCCAGCTCGCGGACCACGGCCTGATCCGGCTCGGCAACGGTGCGCTGGCCGAGGTCGTGGACGTGCAGAAGCCGGTCGGCGACCTGATCGCGCACCGGGCGATCGTGCGCGACGGCGAGGTGCTGCTGGGCACCGAGGCGTGGGGCGAGGTGGACGTGGCGCGCCGCGGCGCGATCTCGCGTTCCCACACCGCGACCCACATGGTGCACAAGGCGTTCCGCGAACTGCTCGGCGAGACCGCGACCCAGGCGGGTTCGGAGAACTCCCCCGGCCGTTTCCGCTTCGACTTCGCCTCCCCGGGCGCGGTGCCGCACTCGGTGCTGGCGGACGTCGAGCAGCGGGTCAACGAGCTGCTGATCGACGACCTGTCGGTCACCGCGCAGGTGATGAGCCAGCCCGAGGCCAAGGCGATGGGCGCGATGGCGCTGTTCGGCGAGAAGTACGGCGACCGGGTCCGGGTGGTCTCGGTCGGCGAGTGGTCGCACGAGCTGTGCGGCGGCACGCACGTGGACACCACCGGCCGCCTGGGCCTGGTGAAGCTGCTGTCCGAGTCCTCGATCGGCTCCGGCGTGCGGCGGGTGGAGGCGCTGGTCGGCACGGACGCGTACAACTTCCTGGCGCGCGAGCACGTCCTGGTGGCGCAGCTCGCCGAGGTGGTGAAGGCGCGGCCGGAGGAGCTGGTCGAGCGGGTCGGCGGCATCATGACCAAGCTGCGGGACGCGGAGAAGGAGATCTCCGCGCTCAAGGCGGGGCAGCTGCTCCAGATCGCGGGCTCGCTGGCGGACGGCGCGACCGACGTGCACGGCGTCGCGGTGGTCACGCATCAGGCGCCGGACGGGGCGTCCGCGGACGACCTGCGCAAGCTGGTGCTGGACGTGCGCGGCCGGCTCGGCTCGCGCCCCGCGGTGGTCGCGGTGGCGGCCGCGGCGGGGGAGCGGCCGGTGGTGGTCATCGCGACCAACGAGGGCTCGCGGGCCCTGGGCCTGAAGGCGGGCGAGCTGGTGCGCTCGGCGGCCAAGACGCTCGGCGGCGGCGGAGGCGGCAAGGACGACGTGGCGCAGGGCGGCGGCACCGACGTCACGGCGATCCCGGCGGCGCTGGAGGGCGTCGGCCGCGCGGTGGCGGAGAAGGTGGCCGCGTAGGGAATGACGCAGACCCAGGCCCGGGACCGGCAGTCCGGTCCCGGGCTCCATCACGCACAGTGATTCGTAGTTTGTCATATCGTGTCCGGCGCGTCGGGTTTCGACGCCGGGGGCGACAGCGGAGGTCGGAACCGGGTACGGTCACGGACGCGTCAGGCTTGGCGTGGACGGTACCCGGACGGAAGGAGGACGGCGGATCATGGAGCTGTCATCGGTCCCGGAACCGTCCCCGGAGCGCGAGATGCGCCGCGGCGTCCGGTTGGGGGTCGACGTCGGCACCGTCCGGATCGGCGTGGCCTCCTGCGACCGCGACGGCCTGCTGGCCACTCCGGTGGAGACGGTGAAGGCCGAGCCGCGCCGGGCCTCCCTGGACCGGCTGGCCGCGCTGGCCGCCGAGTACGAGGCCTTCGAGGTCGTGGTGGGACTGCCGCGCTCGCTGTCCGGCGGCGAGGGTCCGGCCGCCGCCAAGATCCGCGGCTACGCCCGCGATCTGGTCCGCCGGCTGGGCTCCGGGCTGCCGGTCCGCCTGGTCGACGAGCGGTTGTCCACGGTCACCGCGACGCAGGGCCTGCGAGCTTCGGGGGTCAAGGCGAAGAAGGGCAGATCGGTGGTAGACCAAGCGGCCGCCGTGGTTATCTTGCAGAACGCACTTGATGCCGAACGGATGTCCGGACGTCCGCCCGGCACGATGGTCCAGCTGGAGGACGGCAACCGATGAGCGACGGCGATTGGCAATACGGGGGCGACGCGCCTCAGGGGCGTGGCCGCCGCAGGGCCGATGCGCAGCCGTCGGATCCACAAGCGCAGGATCCGTCGCAAGGCCAACAGGAGCAGCAGCAATCCGGGTATGACCGCGCCTACGGCCAGCAGCAGGGTTCGTACGGGCAGCAGGGCCAGGGCCAGGGTTACGGGCAGCAACAGCAGGGTGCTTACGGTCAGCGGGGGTACGGCCAGCAGGGGCAGCAACAGCAGCCGCCGAGCCAGGCGGGTCAGCCGGGCCAGGCGGGTCAGCAGCCGGGCTATGGCCAGCAGCCGGGCTACGGGCAGCCGGGCCAGCCGGGCCAGCAGGGCCAGCAGGGCTACGGGCAGCAAGCGCCGCAGGGCCAGCAGCCGCAGCAGCCGGGTGGCGGTACGCGCGGCTACGGGCAGATGCCGCGCCAGGCGCAGTACGGCCAGCAGCAAGCACAGCAGCCGCAGCAACCGCAACAACAGCAGGGCTACGGTCAGCCGGGTCAGCAGGGCTATCAGCAGCCCGGCTACGGCCAGCAGCCCGGGCAGGGCTACGCCCAGCCGCAGGCCGCGCCGCCCGAGGCGGCTGCCGGACGAGGCGGCCGGCGCGCGGCGCGCCCGGGCCCGAAGGTCGTGCAGAGCGAGGTCATCGACCCCTACGCGCAGCAGCCGCAGGACCCTTACGGCGCTACCACGACGGCGGCGGAACCGTACGTCGACGACGGCTGGGGCGACACCGGTACGGACACCGGCGACCAGGGCTACGCAGAGCACGCCAGCGCCGGCTGGGACGAGGGCGGCCGTGGCGGCCGCACCCGGGGCGGCGGCCGTCGCGGACGGGGCCGCGCCGCCGCGGACGAATACGACGACAGCGGTTACGACCAGGGCGGCGGCGACTGGGGCGACGAGGACGGCTTCTTCGAAGACCAGGCCCCCCGGCGTCGCGGCGGCAAGTTGCGGGCCTGGGCGCCGTTGTTCGTGCTGGTCGGCATCCTGAGTTTGTTCAGCGGCTGCATGTATGCCGGGTACTCGTACTACAAGGGCAAGTACGGTCCCGCCCCCGACTACACGGCCGCGGCGACCTGTAAGCCGACGCAGAAGGTCCCGGTCGACGTCCCGCGTGGCGCCACCGGTCAGCAGATAGCTGATGCGTTGTACACCTCCGGCGTGGTCAAGAGCGCCCGGGCGTACGTCAACGCGGCCAACCAGAACCAGGGCTCCACCGGCATCATCGCCGGTACCTACACGATCTGCCCGCAGATCTCCGGCGACAACGCGGTCCTGGAGCTGTTGAAGAAGTCGAACCTGTCCGACGCCTCGCAGATAATCGTGCAGTCCCACGAATGGGGCAAGGACGTCATCGCCAGCCTGATCGACAAGCGCAAGTGGAAGCAGGCCGACTTCGACACCGCGATCTCCACCAACACGATCGGCCTGCCCGCGTGGTCGGTGGACTCCACCACCCACAAGTTCACGATCGAGGGCATGCTGGAGCCGGGGACGTACTCGCTGACGTCGAGTGACAACCCCGCGAGCGTGCTCAAACAGATGGTCGCGAACCGGATGACGTTCCTGAACAGCATCAACTTCACGGCCAAGGCCGCGCAGCTGACCTGCGGCACTACCAAGTGCACGCCGGAGCAGGTGCTCACCGTCGGCTCCATCGCCGAGGGCGAGGTCACCGACCCCGGCGACGGCCAGAAGGTCGCCGAGGGCGTCTACACCCGCCTGAAGGACAACGACTACCTGGGCGTCGACTCGACCGCGCTGTACTTCATCGGGCACCTGCCCGGCGGGAAGCTCCCCAACGCGGCGCAGGTCCAGGACCCGAACAACCCGTACTCGACCTACGCCCCGCACCACGGCCTGCCGCCGACCCCGGTCTACGACACCTCGGACGACATGATCAAGTCCGCGCTGACACCGACCCACGACAGCGTCTACTACTGGTGCGTCACGCCCACGGGCACGACCTTCTTCGAGAAGAGCGAGTCGTCGGCGTTCAAGAACGCCTGCAACGTGAAGTGAGGAACGTGAAGTGAGGAACCCGACCTGACCCGCCACGCCGCCGTCCTCGGCAGCCCGATCGCGCACTCACTGTCCCCGGTCCTGCACCGCGCCGCGTACGCCGCCCTCGGCCTGACCGACTGGTCCTACGACGCGCACCAGGTCGACGAGGCGTCGCTCCCGGACTTCCTGTCCGGGCTCGACGCCTCCTGGGTCGGCCTGTCCCTGACCATGCCGCTCAAGCGCGCGGTGATCCCGCTGCTGGACGAAGTCAGCGCCACGGCCCGGGCGGTGGACGCGGTGAACACGGTGCTGTTCGCCGAGGACGGCTCACGCACCGGCACCAACACCGACATCCCAGGCCTGGTCAACGCACTCGCCGAGCGCGGTGTCAGCCAGGCGGCGTCGGCAGCGGTGCTCGGGGCGGGGGCGACGGCGTCGTCAGCGCTGTCGGCGTTGTCAGGTATCACCTCGGGCGAGGTCGAGGTCTACATCCGCAACCGCGCGCGCGACGCCGAGGTGCACGCGATCGCCGACGCGGTCGGCACCACGGTGCGGATCCGCGACTGGGCCGACGCCACGGCGGCCTTCGAGCGCGAACTCGTCATCAGCACCACACCCGCAGGCGCCACCGACGAACTCGCGACGGCGGTCCCGGCAACCCCGGGAACGCTGTTCGACGTGCTCTACCACCCATGGCCGACCCCCCTGGCCGCCGCCTGGTCGGCGCGCGGGGGAGCGGTGCTGGGCGGCTTGGATCTGCTGGTGCACCAGGCGGTGTTGCAGGTGGAGCTGATGACGGGGCGGGTGCCGGCGCCGGTGGCCGCTATGCGGGCTGCTGGGGAGGCGGCGCTTGGGGGGCGGTGATTGG
>NZ_JAAFZA010000137.1 GCF_015356865.1 Catenulispora pinisilvae | reverse complement strand
GGAAGCTAAGCCCGCCAGCGCCGATGGTACTGCCAGGGGGACCTGGTGGGAGAGTAGGACGCGGCCGGACTAAATTTGCCAGTAGGCCCCCGACAAGATTCTGTCGGGGGCCTACTGCTGTTTCCGGGGTTCTATCGGCCACCTCGACTCAGCGCTATGCGCCCTGGCCGCGGCCGGGCTCGAGCGGCAGGCCGCTGGGCCCGAGGCCGGTACTCAGTAGCGAGGCTAGGCCGGCTCTTCACTGCAAATGAAAGAGCCTTTATATATGATGCCTGTGACCTGAGCCGCAGCCACAGGTGCCTGCATTGTGGTCCGACCTGCCACGCCCATTCGCCGCGCGGCGAACCCGCCGCTGCGTTCGCCGTCAGCTTGCCGCGTCCGCTCCCGGGCAGGATGGAGCGCCCTGGAAAGCCGGCTCATCGAGGTTAACCGTGGCGTCAGTGCCCTGATGGATGCAAGGAGCCTGCGTGGTTCAGAAACCCTGCTGCAGGGTTTCACCTGCGCGGATGCTGCCCGGGGTGGCGCTGGGTACAGGATGACGACGGCCCGATCTGGAGCACGTTCCTGCGGGCTCAAGCCTCAACGATCCTGGCCACGGACTTCTTCCAGATCGAGACCATCACACTCAAACGGCTGTACGTGTCCTTCGCCTTGGAACTGGTGTACCAGACGCGTGCACATCCTCGGGGTCACCGAGCATCCGACCGCGGCCTGGGCGACCCAGCTGGCCAGAAGCGTCCTGGCCGACGTCGACGAGCGGGCCGACCGGTTCCGGTACCTGATCCGGGACCGAGACTCGATCTTCACCGGCGCGTTCGACGCCGTCTTCGCCGCCGAGAACATCGAGATCAAAAAGTCCGCGCCGCAATGCCCGAAGATGAACGCCTTCGCCGAACGCTGGGTGAAGACTGTCCGTGCCGAATGCTCCGACAGGATGCTCATCGCCAGCGACCGGCACCTGCGGATCGTCCTGGACCGGTACACGGAGCACTACAACGCCGGACGCTCGCATCAAGGCCACGGGCTGAACCTGCTGGCGCCACTGGATGACCCGAACGTCATCCCGTTCCCAGCCCACCGGATCACCCGAACGAAGATCCTCGGCGGCCTCATCAACGACTACGGCGCCGCAGCATAGGCCCTGTTCAGCGCCTCGGCGGGGTTATTGAACCTCACACCACGAACGAGTCACGACACGAACATCCACTGAGGATGACCTTGGAACAGCCGTGGCTCGACTTCCGATACCCGGTCGAGGGTCTCGTCAATCTTCCGACGAGACTCAGATTTCTGTCACGGCCCGCGTGGGTTCGGCTCGGCGGGGAGCCTCATGCCACGCCCAATGACACGATGGCTCTCTCTACTCCGAAGAGGAACCGTTCGAGATCCGGCATGGAGAAGAAGTCGAGATCCATATTGATACCCAACGACGTCATCCCCTCTTCCGTCGTCGACTTCACCACGAAGAAGCCAACCGCGTCGTCTTTCGTATGTTCACCCCAGTACACGCTTTCGGGGCCACTCATGTCCTGGGGCCGCGGGATGAGTTCTGTACCGTCCCACGCCCCGTCGTTCCTGAAGGACAGGTGATTGAAGGAGCAGGTCAGGTTGAATGTCCCGCTTCGGGTTTCCTCCACATCGCGGATCGCGGCACGGAGATCGTCTTCGTTGTAGCGGGCATAGCGATAGGAACGCAGAAGCATTCGGTCCACGTCCCTGACGATGTCGAGAAGTGGTCGATCTGCTACCGCCACCGCAACGATGGTTGCCTGCTGGAGATGCCCTATGTACCCGTGGTAGCCACTGAATCGGTTGTTGCACAGCACTTGCATTGCGACGCGCGGTTGCCCGGACATCTCGCTGAGCAGCAGTGCGGAGGCGCCGAAGAACAAGGCTTGCGAGGAGACCTTCAGGCGAGAGGTCAAGACCCGGTCTGCGTAGGTGAACCACGGTGAGACCAGCCAGGCGCTCTGGATTCGAGAGCCGTCGCAGAACCCGATTCTGTCCGGAAGGGAGCTGAGCGGCGCCACCGCGAGGACTGAGCGCCAGTAGTCGACCGATTCCGCAGACACCTTGCGGCGTGCGGGAAGCTGCTCGGCGATGGCTTCCGACACCGGGGACGATGCGGGCGGCGACAGCTCCTCCTGGCGCAGTGCGTCGAGGAAGTGGTCGATCATCAAGTAGAAGGCTGCTCCGTCGAGCACCAGATTCGAGGCCACGACTATGAATCCATGCACGACGTCGCCGAGGACCACGAAGGCCAGCCGCAACGGCGGCTCGGCGAAGACATCCACGAAGTCGTCCGGTCGGCAGACGGTCTGGTGGGCCAGCATCGCCTGTACGTCGTCGGCGCTTTCGCAGCGAAGGAGGACCCCCTCAATGGAACCGGAGCCGGTGACCTGCTGCGTTAGCTCGCCTCCGGGTGCGACCGCCAACCGTGTTCTCAGTGCCGCGTGACAGGAGATGAGGCGTCCCCACGCTTCCACGACGGACGCCAACGGGGCTGGCTCCGCCAACACTGCCCGACGCGTCATGTTCCAGCCGTCGCCCGGTTTCGCCTGCGCCCAGCACCGCCAGGCGTGCAGCTGGCCCCACGTAGCGGGATACTCCCCGTGCTCGTGTCCTGAATAGGCGATGTCGACTGTCTGGCCGTCCTTCGCCGTCTGGATCCTCTGCGGTTCGTCACGCATCATGGTCTCCGTGATCTAGATCCGTGTGACCGAGCCACCATTGCTGGCCGCGGTCCTCCCACCTCCACGTGCTGTCGGCGATCTGGGTGACCGACATGTGGTCCGGCGTTCCCTCCATGCGCAGGAGCACACCTCGGTCTGGGTGCTCCACGATCAGGGCGCTGTGACCGTCGGGCCCTTCGCACGCCCGCACCTCTCCGAGATCGCTGTCCAGGTGGGTTCGGACCGAATTCCACGGCCCGCCGTCGTCCGGGCGGGCTGGGTACCCGCTGGCCGCAGGCTCGAGTACGTCCAGGCGCTTCCAGCCCGCGCGCTGGAACGCGGCCAGCTTGGCGATGATCCGGTTTTCGGGCTGGCGAAGCTCGCCGATGAACCGGTCGAGGATCTCGATATCGACGACCCGCCAGTCGACGTTGCTGCTGATGTTCGATGCGTGCATGCGGTAGATGTAGGTCGGCACCGGGGGCACCGAGATGGGGATGCCGGCCACGGTGAAGCGCGCCCACAGGTCCCAGTCCTCGGCGCAGCCGCACTCGCGGTAGCCGCCCACAGCCTCGTAGGCGTTTCTGCTGTAGAGGCATCCGATCCCGAGGTAGTTCTGCACCAGCATCATGGGAAGTTGGAGCTCGGGGTCCGGGATGTCCAGCTTGATCATGGGGAGGTCGGCGACCGGCCCGCCCTCGAGCAAGAGCAGCTCCCGTGGTGCGATCAGGCCGGGGGCGGCCGTGTACTGCTCGGTCATGGCCGCGATGTGGTGCGGTAGGAGTACGTCGTCGGAGTCGAGCTGAAGGATGAGCTCCGCCGAGCAGCGTTCGATGGCGGCGCTTCTGGCCGCTGCTATGCCTGCGTTCTGCTCCAGACGCACCATGTGGAGCGGAAGGTGCTGCGTCCATCGCGCTGCCCGGTCGTAGGTGTCGTCGCCGGAGCCGTCGTCGACGACGACCACCTCGTCCGCGGGCTGGGTCTGCGCCACGAGCGAGGCCAGTGCCTGGTCGATGTAGCCGCTGCTGTTGTAGGCCGGGATGATGACGGCGACGCGATCATTCACATGTTCTCCTGGTGTGAGGTGTCCGGCGCGGGCCGGACGGGGAGGGTCAGAGTTCCGTTCGCGAACGCAACGCTGCGAAGGCTTCGGACGACGTGCTGCGCTCCGTACACGTTCACAGCACGGCTGTCGCCGGCCACCGCCACCACCGTTGCCCCGGCCGTCCGGCCGGCCGTGATGCCGTCCGGCGAGTCCTCGACGACGACGCAGTCTCGGATGTCCACGCCCAGCAGCCGGGCGGCCAGCAGATAGCCTTCGGGATGCGGTTTCCCGGTGACGACGTCGTCCGCCGTGACCGTGACGCCTGGCAGCCGAAGGCCGACTCGCGCGCCGCGCACCGCCATCACTCGCCTCGTCATGGAGGTCACCAGGGCGAATCGGTGTCCCTCCAGGCTCCTCATCAGACGCCGGGCTCCAGCGGTCATCCGTAGCCCCGCGAGCGCGTTCGCTTCCAACTCCTCAAGGCGGGCGTGGGCCGCGTCGGCGCTTTCGGCCGACAGCAGCCCGGCGAACATCTGACGGCTGGTACAGCCGCTGCGTGAGGCTTCGACAAGCGTGCCGACATCAATACCGAATTCTTCTGCGCACGTCCTGGCGGCCCACTCGATGCTGGCCGCCGAATCGATGAGAGTGCCGTCCACATCGAGCAGCACCGCGGCGGCGGTAAGCCGCGTGAAAGCTTCGTGGGCTGGGATCGGCGCGGCCGTTCCGCCCGGCTGGTATCCGCTTCTCATGCGTACCCGGCGGCCTGAGCGGCATACAACTGCGCGTAGCGGCCCTCGGATGCCATGAGTTCGGCGTGGGTGCCGGCCTCCGCGATGCGCGAGTCGGACAGCACGATGATGTGGTCGGCCATGGTCACCGTCGAAAAGCGGTGGGAGACCAGGATGGTCACCGCGCCGGTCTCGACGGCGACTGCGCGGGCGCGTCGGGCGAACGCCTCGAACAGGTTGTGTTCGGCCTGCGCGTCGAGGGCGGACGTCGGCTCGTCCAGGATCATCAGCAGCGGAGCGTGTCGCATCATGGCCCTGGCAAGGGCCAGGCGCTGCCACTGGCCGTGGGACAGGGCTTCCCCGCCGAACCGGGGTCCGAGCTGGGTCTCCAGGCCGGCGGGCAGTCTGGACACCAACGGCGTCGCACCTGCGGCGGCGATCGCGGCGGTGACGGTCGCCGGATCATCCATCGACGACAGTTCGCCGACTCCGACCGTCTCCCGGACCAGGAATTCGAACTTGGCGAAGTCCTGGAACACTCCGCAGGACCGGGAGGCCCATCCGGCGGGGTCGACGGCTGACAAAGGTTGTCCGTCCACGAGTATCCGCCCCGAGGTCGGCCGATACAGGCCTGTCAGAAGTTTGACGAGAGTCGACTTGCCTGCGCCGTTGACTCCGACCAGCCCGATCACACTGCCTGGTGGGAGGTGGGTCTTGAGGCCGGCCAGCACCGGACCGTCCGCGTCGGGGTATCGGAAGCCGACCTCCTCCAGGTCGATGCCGCGCTCCAAGCGGTGCAGCGCGGTCTCGCCGCCGTCGGGGAACGACGCGGCGTAGCCTTTGAGCCAGTGGTAATGCTGAGCTGCTCGTCCGGCTTGTTGGGAACGCCCCATCACGAACTGCACGCGTTGCAGTTGGTAGCTCAGCTGGCCGGCCAGAGCGATGACCAGGACGAGCGACCCCAGGCCCGTGACACCGGAACTCACCTGGCGCACCGCCAGCGCCAAGGCGCCGGCCAGCCCGGCGGCGTAGCAGGCCGCGCCCGCGAGCCGTAGTACGGTGCTGCGCATCAGCCCTGCCCGCAGGCGGTCAGTGGCTTCGTCCCACACCCCGGTCGCCTGCTCGTCCAGTACGGCGCCCGCCCTGTTGATGCGGACTTCCTTGGCCGCCTCGGCGTCGAGGCACAGACCGTGGAGATGAAGCTCCAGCCGGGTTGCCTCCACGATGGATTCCTGGGCGCGGTCGACGTGGCGCAGCCCTCGATTGCTCAGCGTGAGCGCGGCCAGCGTCGTGGCCGTCAGCGCGACCAGCCACGGGCTGACCGCGGCCAGCAGCCAGATCGTGATCCCGAGCCGGATCAGCGCGGAGGCCAGGTCGGCGGCGTTCCACACACTGCCCCCGAGCGAGATGGTCCCCTTGACCGCCAAGTGGACCCGGTTGAGGAAGTCCGCGCGTTCGAGGTGGTCGAGGGTGGGAACCCGGCTGACATAGGTGAGCACTTCGTCGGCCAGCTCCACGTTGGCCTTCATCGTCAGCCCGGCGCGGCGGTGCATGGCCATCTGCATCCCGCTCGCGGACAGCGCCTGCGCGACGGCGCCGACCACCGCCGCGGTCAGCAGCCAGGGGTGCCCGTGCTGAGCAGGCCGCCGTACCCCGTCGACGATCCATCGCTGCGCGAGTCCGATGCCGGAGGACCAGACGGTGTCGCCGACCAGCAGCAGCAACATGGTCACGGTTCCGGCGCGGTCGACGCGGAGCAGAACCGCCGTGACGTGACGCAGGGCCGACAGGGTCGTCCGCATCCCGACGGCCGGGATCGGCTCGCCCGCCCCGGCCGCCGTCACTTCGTCACCTCCGAGAACCGCGAGGCTTGCAGCTTGAACAAGCGGGCGTAGACACCGCCGAGCGCGACCAGATCGTCGTGTGTCCCGGACTCGGTGATCCTTCCGCCGTCCAGGACGACGATCCGGTCGGCGGTGCGGACGTTCGACAGGCGGTGCGAGATGAGGACGACCGATGCTCCCAGGGCCCCGGCCGCGATGCGCTGATTGAAACGCTGCTCGGCCTCGGCGTCGAGGTGGGCGGTCGGCTCGTCGAGGATCAGGAGCCTGCGGCCGTGACGGATGGCGAACAGTACCCGGGCGATGGCGAGTGTCTGCCACTGACCGCCGGACAGGTCGAAGCCGCCTGCGCTGCCTGTCCACAGCGAGGTGTCGATGCCCTGGGGCAGCCGACTGATCATCGGCCCGGCGCCTGCGGCGTCCAGCGCGGCGCGTACGCCGCAGTGGTCCTGCCGGTGTTCCGGTGCCGACATCACCACGTTCTCGGCGACTGTGGTCCGGTAGTGGACGAAATCCTGGAACAGCGCAGTCATCCGTCCGCGCCAGCGGTCGGCGTCCAGCTCCCGGACATCGACGCCGTCGACGGTAATCCGTCCGGATGTCGGCTGGTACAGCCCGGCCATGAGCTTGACCAACGTGGTTTTGCCGGCTCCGTTCACACCGACTATCGCCAGCGTCTCACCGGGCCTGATCTCCAGGGTGAGCCTGTCGATGACAGCCCGGGAACTGCCGGGGTACCGGAACGTGACGTCCTGGAAGCGCACCAGCGGCGGGGTGTCGCCGGGTGGCGGCGCCGTCCCGGCCGGCCGGACCTCGAGCACGCGTGCTTCGACTCTGGACAGCGCCTGCACCGTCACCACTCCGTATTCGATGTCGAAGACCTCCTGGCCGAAGACCTGGAGTTGCATGACCACGAACCCGGCGGCCAGGCATCGGGCGATCGTCCCGGCCGACTGGCCGGACCCGCCGACCGTCCACAAGAGCAGCCCGGCAGTGGCCAGTGCCACAGTCACCGACACGCCCTGGCGCCTGGTGACGGACTCCCGAGCCGCCCATTCCGGCTCGCGGCCGGCCAGCTCGGCGCGGCGGGCGCGGCCGACCGTCCAGGGTCCGAGTCCGAAAAGGCGGATGTCCTTCGCGGCGTTCGGCTCGGTCGCCAACCGGCTGTAGTAGTCGGACCGCTGGAAGTCGGCGGCCCGTGACTCTCCGACGGCCGTCAGCCACACCAGCTGGCGACGCAGCATCGTGCGCATGACGAGTGAGGCCACGGTGATGAACAGGGCCAGCACCGGGAAGCGTAATCCGAGCACGACGGCGGCCGAGCCGGCCGACACCATCTGGAAGGCCAGCGTCAGCTGACCGGCCACGGCGTTTCCGGGGGACCGGACCCGCCATCCCAGACCCAGATCGCACGCGCGCTCCACGTCCTGGACGAACGCGGGATCGTCGAGATGTTCCACGCCTGTCGGGGTCAGCGCGATCGTCCGGATCCTGGCGCGGATCGCCCCGTCGACGTGCCGGGCCGCCACCCCCGCGTACTGGGTCTGGAACACCGCCGCGGCCTGGGCCGCGAGCACGGTCGCGATCACCGCCGCCAACGCCGGCACGGCCTCGCCGAAACGGGGCTGCGGCACCGCCAGCGATCCGACCAGCCAGCCGGTGGCCACCGCGGTCCCGGTGATGCCGACCACGCCGACGGCCTGAGCCGCCAGCAGGCCCGAAACGGTGCGTCCCCCCGCGAAACGCAGCAGCTTCAGAAGGATCCATCGTTCCCGTGCCAGCGCCGCCATCGCCGATGGGCGCAGGGCGCCCACCCCGCGCCGCGCGTCGGTGCCGAGGGCCTCCGTCTGTCTCCTTCGCACGTGCGTCCTCGGTTCTCAGGGCTCGCCGACGCCCCTGCGGGCCCGATGTGCTCGGGAGGGCACGAGGTGCGGCGCAGCGACGGCCGGCGTCCGGCGGTTACGGGTGGAGCTGCGCGATCGCGTTCATGACGTCGTCGTACCAGGTCAGGTGTCCCTCGGGCCGGTCGGCGGGCAGATACCAGCCGTCCGCCTGGGCCAGGCCGAGCACCCGGGCCAGGTCGCGCAGGTGCCGGACTCCGTCAGCCCAGGCCTTCATCGCCTGCGCTCTGGAATCGACTCCTGCCACGCCCAGATCGTCCCGGACGAAGGCGATGACGGCCGCGGTGTCCTGCCCGATCGCTGACAAGGCGCCGGGGGCCGGTCGCTCCAGCAAGTCGGCGGCTGTGGCCCCGAGCGCAGGACTGACCTGTGAAAGCGATTGCAGCAGCGCACAGATCTGCTCAGCCCGATCGTCCAGCGGCGGGCCCGCGAGCCGGACCGCGCACAGGTTCAGCTCGATCCCGGTCGCGAGCAGCCCTTCCCTGGCCCGCCACGCCAGTTCCGGCTGCTCCGCGGCCATGGCACCTTCGAAATCGAAGTACTGTGCCATCACCTCCAGCTGGAGCGTGTTCGTCCGGCGCAGCGTTCGCAGCCGTTCCATGAGGTCGTCGATGTCGGACCACATCGTCTATGCGGCCTTCCTGTGGTCGTCGGTGAGAAAGCCCTCGGCGCGCAGGTCGGCGGTGTAGAACCAGGCTGCGACCGCCGCCTCGTCCTTGGTGAGGGACAGCTCCACGGCCAGTGCGTCGACGGCTTGGGCCCAGCTCTCGCCCGTGGCGAGCTGCCGGCAGACTCCGGCGGCGATCGGGCCGGCCTCGGCGATCTTGCGGCGGCGGACCAGGACGTGTGAGTCGTGCCCGAGACCGACGGTCGTCTCGGGGTCGAGGGCGCATGAGCGATCCTTAAGCGCGGCCCTCAGCGCGGCGGGTGCATCCACGCGCAGCCGCAGTCGGTCCAGCCGGTCTTCCAAGGACCCCTCCGGCCGGTAGCAGTCATCGACGATCTGTTGGAAGGCCGCACTCCCGCGGCCATATCTGCGGGCGGCCTTCTCGCCGAGCCACTTCAGCCCGGGATACCCTTCGCCTTCCTCAGCGAGCGTTGAGCTTGCCTGATACAGCGCGCCTTCGCGCAGGATCACGCCGGCGCGTGGGCGATCGCCCAGAGCCAGAGCGGCCGCGCATCGGGCGACGTGCTCGAACGCGCGGGCCAGAGCCCACCACGCGTAGTTGCCGCGGGCGACGTCCAGGTCGAAGCGGCCCAGCGTGTCGCTGGTCGCCGCAGTGGTCCTGATCGGGACGCCGATGCACAGCCGGTAGTAGCGGTCGAAGTCCGGGCGGGCCTGGGGGACCAGCGACGCCCACGAACCGTCGGCCATGCGCGCGGCCAGGCTGTCGAGCGATGCTCGGCTCATGTACTCACAGTCGACGTAGCGCGCGGCCCGCATCCCGATGGCGATGCTCTGTTGCGGGACACCCTCTTCGTGAATGACGAACAGGTCGACGTCCGAGTTCGGATTCCCGAACCCTTCGATGAGCGATCCGGTGGCGACGCACGACACCGTCGCGGGCAGACCGGCGGCGACCGCGTCGATCTCGGCGCGAATGTCGGTGCCGAGCGTGTCGATCGCGGTGAGGTGGTGCGAGGCGTGGCTCATCTCTGATGCTCCTTCGTCCGGATGCCGGGGCGCGGAAGCGGGCTGGTTCCGAGCGCCTCGACGAGGTCTCGGCACTTCTCGCGGCGGACCTTGCCGCTCGTGGTCAGCGGCAGCGTCCCCGCGGGGACGATGTGGACCGTGTCGATCGACAGGCCCAGGCCGCTGCTGATCGCACGGACGACGTTCCTGGCGATGTCGGCCTGGTCCGCCGCGCTCAGCTCGGCGCATTCACGGACCGCTTCGACGAGGACGGTCACGCGCGGCGCCGGATCCGACGCCGCGCAGTCTGCGATTGCCACAGCGCGTCCCGGCCGGAGCCGGACATCAGCGGCGACTGCGCTGTCCTCTATCTCCGCCGAGTAGTAGTTCTGACCCCGGACCTGGAACCGGTCCTTCGCTCGTCCCAGGAGGACGAGCTCTCCCTTCCACCAGAACCCGAGATCGCCGGTGCGACACCGTTCCCCATCGGCATCGGACGGAGCTATGGCGCCGGTGGAAACCTGCGGTCCAGCGATTCGGACCTCGCCGATCCGGCCGTCTTCCCGCAGGCGCTCGCCGTCCTCGTTCCAGATGGTGACTTCGGTTCCGCGAACCGGTTTTCCACAGGAGACGAGTGTCACGAGCGGCTCGCCCTCCTCCGGCTCGCGGGCCCTGTCCTGGCGCAGCGAGGGCTCGGCGAAGGTGAACGTCCTCGGCGGTTCGCCGACCGGGTTCGCCGTGACGGTCAAGGTCGCCTCCGCCAGTCCGTACGACGGTGTGAAGGCCGCGTAGTCGAATCCGGCGGAGGCGAACGCCTGAGCGAACCGCTCGAGCGTGGCGGGCCGGACCGGTTCGCCGGCGTTCCTGGCGACTCGCAGTCGGCTGAGGTCGAAGTGTTCTGCGCCGGTGACTTTGGCCGCGCACAGTGCATAGCCGAAATCCGGTGCAGAGGTATGCGTGGCACCCCACTCGGTCATGGCGGCGGGCCATATCTCCGGGCGTTTGACGAACTCGAACGGGTCGAGCAGCACTGATGTGTAGTCCGACCACAGTGGGCGCAGGACGCTCGTGACCAGGCCCATGTCGTGGTAGAGAGGGACCCAGTTCACCGAGACGCTGGAGGGGTTTTCGTCGAATGCCTCGGCGGCCTGAACCATCTGCGCGACGATGTTCGCCATGCTGATCTCGACAGGTTTGGGCCGGGCTGTCGAGCCTGAGGTGTACTGCACGTAGCACGTGGGACTGCCCGTCGCGGACGGCTCTGCGGCGTCGTTGTTGTCGGCCGCAAGCGTGCTCATGGAAACGACCATGGTGCCCGTTCGGCCGGCGATGTCCCGGGCAGCCGCGTACAGCTCGTCGTCGACGATGATTGCGGCGGGACGTGAGACAGCCAGGATCGCTCCCAGCCGTTTCTGGTGAACCGGGCTCGATGCGAGGCGGACCGGTCCGGGAACGGCCGCCGCTCCGGCCACGGCGACGCCGAGGAACGCGGTGATGAAGTCCAGCGGATCCTGAACCGCGACCGCGATGGCCGATCCGCCGGTGACCTGCGTTGCGAGTCCCTCCGCACGCAGTCGCCCGGCGACCGCCGCAGACCTGGCCAACAGCTGGCTGAAGGGGAGAGCGCGGGTATGGCCGTCGATGATCGATACGAACCTGGCTCGGCTGGCGCTTCTGGCCGCCAGGAGCTCGGCGATCGTCGTCGGCCC
Source organism: Catenulispora pinisilvae (assembly GCF_015356865.1). Taxonomy (GTDB): domain Bacteria; phylum Actinomycetota; class Actinomycetes; order Streptomycetales; family Catenulisporaceae; genus Catenulispora; species Catenulispora pinisilvae. The sequence goes on along the minus strand of NZ_JAAFZA010000137.1, from coordinate 15,805 downwards.
CGCCTTGGCGAATGCCGTGTGCATCTTCAGGCCCTCTAACGAGGCTCGGCGACGAGCTGCGCGATGTGTGCCGAGAACGCCCCGATGTTCTCGGCCTGCATCAAGGTCCCGATGTCCACCGGCTGCCCGGCCCACTCCTCGATGAGGATGCACAGTTCCACGGCCATCAGGGAGTCTCCTCCGAGGTCGAAGAAGCTGTCCGTCACGGTGACCGGCCGTTGGAACACCTCGGCGGCCAGCGCGATCACGCGGTCTGTCACAGACTGCGGCATGTAGTCCTCCTCAGGGTGGTCCCCGCCATGACGGCGTCGCACGAAACAAAAACAGGGTTCGACTGCGCACCGGATCGCGCGACCGTGGCGACGGGAATGCCGTCCGCGGGCGTCTCCGGATGTGTGGTCGACGGCTGGTTCACTGCGGATGGCGGGGGACATGCAGGTCACCCACCCCGTGCAGGCATGAACGATAGTGCCCAAACTCGATCAGGATCAAGCGTTCTAGTTGATCTGATGTGTGCACTCGGAACTGGTCCGCACACCCGCCTTGAGTCTTCCGGGTCCCAGAGCCCTGCTCGGTGTGGCGCGTACCTGGGACGGCGCTCGTTGCGGTGCTTGAGGTAAACGAGTTCGCCCAAAATTCATGCTTGATACTGCTTGAGTTTTGGCATTATCGTTCACTCCTGCACGGGGCGGGGCTGAGCGGCATGTCGCTTCGGCGCCCATGAGCCGACCACGTATCCAGTGCGTTTTCGTAGGCCCTCCCGCCGAAGGTCGGCGCGGGTGTGGCACCGGCCCCGCCGCCGAATACACGTCCAGATCAAGTCACGCCACTGATGATCTCGGAGAGAAAGGGCGACACCTTGCCCGATGTCCTCTCGTCGCAGGAGAAGACGACCGCTGATTCACCGCGTCCCCGGCGTCGCGTCGGCCCCTTGCCGGAGTTGCGAGGAACCTATCCGATGCTCGGCCTGATCAGCCGGGCTTTCCCTTACCGGGCGCGGGGTGCGCGGTTCGGTACGTACGGATCGCTTGTGCTGGTCGCGCCTTGCAACATGGCGTGCCCCTACTGCGACGTCGGCGGCTATGCGAAGGACAGCCAACACCGACTGCCCGGCTGGAGCGAGATGTCGACCGCGTCGATCATCGACTTCGTCCGGGACGAGGTCGCCGAGGGCAGCGTGATCTACCTGACCGGTGGCGAGCCGCTCATGTTCCCTGAGCTCGTGGTCGAACTCGGTTCGGAGATCCGCAGGCTCGGGGGCTACTCGATCGTGTGCACCAACGCGAGCCTGTCCGGCCGGCTGGAACAGGTGTCTCCGTATGTGGACGAGTTCAGTGTCAGCCTCAAAGGCAACGCCGGCTTGGGCGAAGCCGCGTCGGGGGTGACCGGCAAGCTGGCTTTCGAGGTGCCGCGTCGCAACACGGTGGGCCTCGCCGACCTGCCGAACGCCGTGGAGATCGTCGTCGTCATGTTCGACGGACTCACCGTCGATGACATCGTGGAGGTCTACGCCCCCTTGTTCGGGCGCGCCAGCTTCGCGTTCAAGGAGTATCGGCACAAGGCGACCGTCGCTCACGCTGACCACTCCTATACCTCCACGCCGCTTCAGCTCGCCGATGCCGCCGTGGTCCGTCCCATGCCGCGCGACCAGATCCGGACTGTCTACGGGCAGCTGTGCGACAGATATCCGCAGTTCGTCGAATCCTTCACCCTGGTGCTCGGCGGCGGCGACAGCCAGGTCGTCGTGACCAGCGCCGGCGAGGAGCTGTTCACCCCATGACCACAGAACTCGGCAGCAGCACGGGGACGGCGATGGCCGCAGCCGTGCCGGTGCGGATGAAGCATGTCTTCCTCCGACTGCTCAATACCTGCAATCTCGAATGCGCCCATTGCTATGCCAGCTGCGGCCCGTCCGCACGCGAGGCGCTCACCCTGGAGACGGTTCTGCGCCTGGTCGGCGAACTGCCCGAGCTGCGACCGGAGACGGTGCACCTCGAGGGCGGCGAGGCCTTGATGTTCCGCGGATTCTGGGAGCTCCTGGACGCCCTCAACGACCACGGCATCAGCCCGGCGATCACCAGCAACGGACTGGCGGTCACCCAGAAGACGATCGACCGGCTCAAGGGGCGCGTCTCCCGGCTGACCTTCAGCATCGACGGGCCGACCGCCTTCACCCACGACAAGATCCGCCGACGGATCGGCTCGTTCGACAAGGTGACCGAGGCCGCGAGGATGTCCGTGGCCGCGGGCATACCCACGCACATGATCTCCGTCGTCTGGCGCGAGACGGTCCGGCAGGTGGCGCAGACCGTTGCCCTGGCCGAGGAGCTGGGCGTCGATCGGCTGCTGCTGTTCTCGTGCGGTGTGATCGGCGCGGCGGTGCAGAACGAGGCCGAGCTCAGAGTCGACCCGCAGACCTGGGTCGAGTACCTGTGGGAAGTGAAGGAGCTGGCCGTCGGCAGGCCGTGGATCTGGTACGAGCTGGACCGGGTGCCGCGGGAGAACCTCCCAGACTTCCTGCCCGTCGACTATCAGCCGGTCTGCACTCGACGGAAACGGGAGTCGATCATCATCGACCCGAACGGCGACGTCTACCCCTGCGGCTACTTCATCCCCACCGGCCAAAGCCTGGGCAACGTTCACAACGCCTCGCTGCGCGAGCTCGTGCAGCGCGAGCAGACCGGCGAGCGGTTCAGCGGCGCCTGCCGCGACCCCTGGTCCTTGGAGACCGGCATGGTCGAACTGTGCAAGCTCGTCTCCATCAACAGCGAAACGCCGACCGTCGGAGCTAGGCCATGACGTCTGACGCATCCCCTTCCCGCCTTCTCGAGGACACACTGACCGACGCCTATCACCGCGATGGCTTCGTCCGCGGCCAACGGCTGCTCGAGGACGCCCACGCGGACGAGCTGCACGAGATCATCCGGGAGATCGTCGAGAATCCCGACCACGAGTACCACCGCCGTGTCTACGACTTCAAGCACGCCGGCCGGCCGCTGCTGCACATCAAGAACATGTGGAAGCGCTACGACGCATTCGCGCAGCTGTACCGGCACCCGCTGCTGACCGAGGCGCTGCACAACCTCACCGGGCACACCCGGTTTCACCTGTGGCAGGACCGGTTCTTCTACAAGCCCGCCAACGCCGGTGGCATCCACACCTGGCACCAGGACTCCACCTTCCTGCCGTTCCTCCCGCCGTTCCGAACGGTCAGCGCCTGGATCTCGCTGAACGGAGCAGACGAGGACAACGGCGCCATGTGGATGGTGCCCGGCTCGCATGGGTGGGGAGATGCGACCGACCACATGGAACGGCTGGCTGAGCACGTCGGCGCCGCCGACCAGATCCCGGACGTCTACCAGGGCCACGAAGTCAGCCGACATCTGTGTCCCGTCCCCAAGGGGTACGTGCACTTCCACGACGCGTTCACCTGGCATTGCTCGGGACCCAACTGGAGTGACCGCTCGCGCAGCGCCATCGGTCTGTTCTTCGTCACCGCGGACGTGCGCTTCGACGGCGAGAACAAGTGGGCCAAGGACTACGAAGGCGAGCACGGACAACCGCTGGACACCCGGTTCTACCCCGAGGTCACCTACTCCGGTGATGCCCGGTGAGCTGGAGTTTCCGGTACAGCCGCGATCCGGGATCGGCGTTCGACACCGACGAGTTCCGGCACTTCGACTCGGCGGCGGGCCGGCTGCTCGCCCTGGTGGACTCCAACGGGGTGCCGCCGGCTGCCGCGCCCCAGGTGCGCGCCGTCGTGTTCGACGAGATCGACCGCGCCGCCGGCGACGGGGCGTCGTTGCTGGATGCCCTGACCCGGGTCCGCGCCGTCGCGACCGACTGGTTCGCCAAGGCCGACCTGCCGCTGACGGGCTGCTTCCTGAACGTCGGTCTGGTGGAACTCGGGGACGCCGGGCTCACGCTGGCCGGGGCCTACGCTCCGGTGTACCGCCTGTCGCGGACGCGACCGACGTGCTACACGGACTTTCCCGGACCCGTGACCGGGCCCGGTGGCATGCTTCGGCATCCGTTGCGCACGATCGCCGTCGACATCCAGGCCGACGAGCACGTCCTCATTCCCAGCGATGGCCTCCTGGAGAGCCGGACGACGGCCGGGAAGATCAACGGGGATTCTCATCTGAAGCGCTGTGTCGAGGAGTTCTTCGACTCCGGCGACGTCCATGAGGCGGTTCTCGGCAAGTACCGTGACAACGATGCCGAACTCCATGACAGCCGTTCACTGCTGTCGATCACTCGAGCTGAGTAGGCGAGCGTGGACAACACTCTGATTCTGATGAAGCCCGACGTGTACGAGCGCGGGCTGCAAGCCGAGATCCTGGAGGCGATCCGGCAGCTCCCGCTGACCCTGGAGGAACACTTCCAGGTCCGGTTCACCCCGGAGGGCATCTTCGAGCTGTGGCCCCGGATTTACGGGTGGCGGTGGACGAACAGCCTGATGGAGGACTTCCCGCACCACCCGCTGGACGCCTATGTGCTGACCGGGGACGGCGCCGTCCCCACGGTCATCGAGTTCAAAGACGCGCTCAGGGAGCAGCGCAGCCAGGTCAACTCCTACCGGAACATGCTTCACTCGCCGGACGACCAGGCGGCGTTCGATCGCGAGTACCGGTACCTCGACTCCATCAGGGTGGCGTGATGACCTTCGAGGCGGTGGTGTTCGACCTGTTCGGCACGCTCGTTCCGCCGTTCCGCAAAGCCGAGCACACCGAAGCCATCCGGGGGTGCGCGCGGGTGCTGGGGATGGACTTCGAAGCCTGCCACGCGTTGTGGATCGAGTCCTTCGGGCAGCGGACCTCAGGCGGTTTCGCCTCCGTCGCCGACAACTTCGCCTGGATGGGCGACCGGACCGGTGTCCGGCTCGACCCCCAGGCATGCCGGGCCGCCGCCGTGCAGTACGGCGAGTTCACCAGGGCCGGACTCGAACCGCTGGAGGGCGTCGAACGGACGCTGGCCGCTCTCAAAACCGCCGGTCTGCGCCTGGGCCTGCTCACCAACTGCGCCCCGGACGTCCCGTCCATCCTCGCCGAGACGGCCTGGGGCAGCCGGTTCGACGCCGCGGTGTTCAGCTGTACCGCCCGGGTGTCCAAGCCCGAGCCCCGATCCTACGAGCTGGTTCTCGACAGGCTCGGGATACCGGCCGGCGCCGTCCTCTACGTCGGCGACGGAAGTGACGGGGAGTTGCGCGGTGCGGCTGCGGCGGGGCTTCATCCCGTCCTGGTCACCCCGGACCTGACCAACACCTACGATCGCACGCGTCCCGACGTCGAGTCCTGGACCGGTCCCAGGATCGCGACCATCCCGGACGTCCTGGGCTACCTGGACGGCCGATGAGATCCACGGTGCTGGCCGCGCCGGGCGACATCCGCAGTGTCGAGCTCGACGACCCAGGTCTGCAGGCTCCCACGGACGCTCTGGTGCGAGTTCGAGCCGCCGGTATCTGCGGCAGCGACCTGTGGGCGTTCACCGGGGTGGCTCAGCGCGCGGCGATGCAGGCCATCGGGCACGAGTTCGTCGGCGAGGTCACGGCCGTCGGGGCGGAGGTCCGCGGGCTCCGGGTCGGCGACGAAGTCGCGGCACCATTCTCCTGGAGCTGCGCGGAGTGCCCGCCGTGTCGTGAAGGATGGACCTCGTCGTGCAGCGACGGCGGATTCTTCGGCCGGACCTCGGGCGCCGGCGGTGCGCAGAGCGAGTTCGTCAGGGTCCCGCATGCTGACGGCACGCTGCTGCCTCTTCCTCCCGGGACGCTGAGCGACGAACGGCGGACGGTCAACGTGCTGCTGGCCGGGGACGTGTTGGCGACGGGGCGGCACGCTGTCGAGATCGCCGGGGTCGGCGCCGGAACCAGGTGCGTCGTCGTCGGCGACGGCAGCGTGGGTCTGGCCGCGGTCACCATGGCCAGGCGTGCCGGAGCCACGCACATCACCGTGCTCGGCCACCATCGGGCTCGGATGGCGCGCGCGGGCGAGGCCGACCGTGTCGTCGACTCCCGCTCCACCGGCTGGTTCGACGACCTGGTGCGCAGCCGGCCGGACGCCGTCCTCGACTGCGTCGGGACGGCCGACACCACCGACCTGGCCGTCTCCGTGGTCGGAGACGGCGGCACGGTGGGAGTGGTCGGCGTGCCCCACGGTGTCCGTACCGCGCCGGTCGCGGCGATGTTCAGACACAACATCGGCATCCGCTACGGCATCGCGCCGGCCCGCAGGTACCTTCCGGAGCTGCTCGACTCGATCACCGGCGGTTCGCTCGACGCCTCGTTTCTCGTGGACCGCCATCTGGAGCTGCGTGACGCTGCGAAGGGCTACGCGGAGATGGCCGAGCGCACGACTCTTAAAGCCGTCCTCTGGCCGCAGGGCTGAGGGCGAACAGGTTTCACGCGACGAAGGAGCTGCATGGCGATCGAGACCGAGCGCCGATTTCTTCTCGACGGGGAGGGCTGGCGACTCCAGGCGGCCGAGCCCACTCTCATCCGGCAGGGGTATCTCAGCCTGGACCGCGAGCGGGTCGTGCGGGTGCGAGTCGTCGACGGCACGAGGGGCTGGATCACGGTCAAGGGAATTCGCAGGCACCATCGCCGCCACGAATTCGAGTACGAGATTCCGGTGGATCAGGCGGTGTTCATGCTGGACGGTCTGTGCCTGAAGCCCCTGATCGTCAAAAGGCGCTTCCGGATCGAGAACGAGCCTGTCGGGGACTGGATCGTCGACGAGTTCTGTGAAGCGAACAAGGGCCTGGTCATCGCCGAGATCGAGTATGCCGAGGGGGAGCAGGTCACGTGCCCGCCGTGGGTCGGGCGGGAGATTTCGACCGACGACAAGTATGCGAACTCCTCACTCGTCGATCGACCGTTCGCCGAGTGGGCCGAACAGTGAGAGCTGCCCATGAATGACACAGCCCTGCGCCTGAACCGGCTCCGCTGGGACGAACTGGCCGGCATGCACGGCGAGGACTCCGTGTACCGCGCGAGTGCGGTGGTCGCCGGTGAGTCCTCGCTCGGCCCGATCGAGACCGATCTGCTGGGCGACGTCCGCGGAGTGCGGATTTTGCATCTTCAGTGTCACATCGGATTGGACACCATCTCATTGGCGAGACTGGGGGCCGAGGTGACAGGCGTCGACTTCTCCGAAACGGCGGTCGAGAAGGCTCGGGCGTTCGCTGCCGCAGCCGGGGTCGCGGCGGACTTCGTGGTGGCCGACGCGCAAGATCTCCCCGAGAGCCTCGCGAACCGGTTCGACATCGTCTTCGCCTCCCATGGAGTCTTCCACTGGATCGCCGATGCCGACGCCTGGATGCGTGGCGTCGCGCGCTGCCTGGCTCCCGGCGGCAGACTGGTGGTGGTGGACTTCCACAACCTGTACCTGATGCTGGGTTCGGCAGACCCGATCAGGCTGGACCTCCCGTACGCCACCCGGAAGCCGCTGGTGGTCGACGCGCCGAACGATTACGCCACCGGTCAATCGCTGAGCAGGTCAAAAGGCATCTGGTCGATGAGGAGTCCGGTACAGATCGCGAACACGGCGATCACGGCAGGCCTGTCGGTCCGACAGATCGCCGAGAACTTCAGCCACCACCACCGAGGCAAGGACTTCATGGAACACGACGGTCGCGAATACCGGGTCACAGCAGACGGCGTCGCGCTTCCCATCACCTTCACCCTCATCGCCGAACGGACTCGGTAGTCCCATGGCAGCCGCTTACGGCCTCGTCGTGATGGATCTCGACGGAACCTTGGTGCCGCACCGCGCGCACGGCGGATGGGGCGCGGACATGGTCATTCCGCCGGTACTGGTCAAGACACTGGACGACCTGCAGGCGTCCGGGATCCCGGTGGTGGTCGCGACCGGACGCCCGGTGTGGGCCGCCTTGCCGATCGTGCGGCAACTGCCCGAGTCGGACCTCCTGTGGCTGGTGGCCTCGGATGGCGCGTACACGCACCGCCTGCGGGATCCTTCCGGCGCCACATGCCTGACGCTGTCACCGGAGCGCGCCGTAGCGGCCATCTCATCGCTGGCGGCTTCGGCTGAGTTCGCTGTCGAATTCGGGACTGAGGGCTATGTGCACACCCCGGGCTTCGCCCAGGACTTCCCCTCGACGTTCATCCGCAGCGCTGACGTCTCAGAACTCGCGCAGATTCGAACGACCCGGCTGATCGGCCGCCTGACCCCCGCGTCTCAAGAGTCGGGAGAGTCGGGAGAGCCGGGAGCCCATCTGGAGCATGCACGTCAGGCACTTCGCGAGTTGGACGGTGACGGGCTGCGATACACCGTGTTCGACAACGGATGGATCGATGTGGTCGCCGCGGCAGCGACGAAGGAGAGCATGGTCGCGACCATCGCAGCCCACCATGGCGTCGCAGCACCGCGAGTTCTCGTGGCCGGCGACGGCGACAACGATCTCGGAATGATCAGGTGGGGCGGCCTGTCCATCGCGATGGCTCACGCTCCACTGCATGTCCGAGATGCCGCCGGGCATGTAGCCGGCTCGCCGGAGGAGCTGGCTGCCTTGTTGGTGGAGTTGCACCAATGACGCGCGCCGCCCCAAGCGCGCAACCAGATGACGTGGCGTACCCGGTGACGGTAAGCTGCCCGCACTAAGGCGTTGACCCGGCCATCACCGGTGAGCCTCCGGAAGAACAGGCGAGCAGCCCTAGTAGAACCGGACGGGTGGACCCGTCACAGTTCATGATGAAGTGGTCGTGATCGCAGCGCAGGACGCGATCGCGGCAAGCGAGGTGGTACCGCGGGTCACCGGACGCAAGCTGGCGCCGGTGGCATCGTCCTCGCGTGAGGCGGAGACGACCGAGCGCGAAGGACCATCGACTTAATGAGGTACCCCAAGGCTTCTGCGGGCACGGGTGACGAGGCGGTGCCTGCCAGTCCCCGGTTTCCGGCGATCGAGGAACGCGTGCTCGACTACTGGGCGGGCGACGGGACGTTCCGGGCTTCGGTGGAGAACCGGCCGGCCGGTGACAGCGGCGCGAACGAGTTCGTGTTCTACGACGGCCCGCCGTTCGCGAACGGGCTGCCGCACTACGGTCACCTGCTGACCGGCTACGTCAAGGACCTCATCCCGCGGTACCAGACGATGCGGGGCAAGCGGGTCGAACGCCGCGTAGTAGTCCAGAAAGCCTTCGCAGGATCTGATCAGCGTTTTCGTGGATCGGTCAGGCTGAGGGTGCCGATTACCTGTCCATCGTCGTCATAGCCGACTCCTGATTTGATGGTCACCAGTGATCATCAAATCGCGGAACATCGGCTTGCTGCCGCTGACCGGCTGGACGCCAGCCGCGGCCTTCGTTAGCACGGCTGGCGCGCTGCACACGCGCTGGGGCGGCTGCCCCACAACCGGCGAGGATCGCGTGCGGCCGCCACCGCGCTGGACACCGGCGCCGACAACCTTCTCGCAGCCCATGTCCCACCAGCTCAGCGTAGGGCTCCGGCGCTGCACCTCATCGCTCGGCCCAGGTCGCAACCTACCGTGACCTCAGTTATCATAAGTTGGGTTATGCAATCCCGAGGAGGTCTTCGGTGCCGCTTCCCCGTCCGGATGAGATGTTCGACCGTGATCGCGAATGGTCGGCGCTGACCGCCTTCGCCGCCGACGATCGCCCCGGCGCGACGCTCGGCGTGGTCTCGGGCCGCCGCCGGCAGGGCAAGACCTTCCTGCTGCGCGCCTTATGCCAAGCCACCGGCGGCTTCTACTTCGCCGCCGACCAGGCCGCCGACGGCGAGTCCCTGCGGCGGATCGGCGCCGCCCTCGGCGAACACCTGGGCGCCCCGGCGCCGCTGGAGTTCACCGACTGGCATCAGGTCGTCGACGCATTGCTGGCCCTGGGCCGGGAGCAGCCCGTGCCGGTGGTCATCGACGAATTCCCCTACCTGGCCAAGGCCAACCCGACCCTGCCGTCAGTCGTGCAGAACGCCCTGGCCCCGCTGCGCAGACAGCGCGAGGCCAGTCGCACCCGGCTGCTGCTGTGCGGTTCGGCGATGTCGTTCATGGGTGGTTTGCTGTCCGGCAACGCCCCGCTACGCGGCCGCGCCGGCCTGGAGTTGCTCGTGCCGACCCTGGACTACCGGCTGGCCGCGCAGTTCTGGGGCATCGACGACCCGGTCACCGCCCTGAAAGTCAACGCCATCGTCGGCGGCACCCCGGCCTACCGCCGCGAATACGCCCGCGACGACACCCCGGCCGGCCCCGACGACTTCGACGCCTGGGTGCAGCGCACGGTCCTGTCCCCCACCAGCCCCCTGTTCCGCGAGGCCCGCTACCTGCTGGCCGACGAGCCCGACATCCAGGACACCGGCCTGTACCACTCGGTGCTGGCCGCGATCGCCGACGGCAACGCCAACCGCGGCGGCATCGCCTCCTACCTCGGCCGCAAATCCGGCGACATGGCCCACCCGCTGAACGTCCTGGAAGACTCCGGCCTGATCGCCAAGGAACCCGACGCGTTCAAAGACAACCGCACCACGTTCCACATCACCGAACCCTTGGTGACCTTCTACCACGCCGTCATGCGCCCGATCTGGTCCGACCTGGAACATACCGCCGACCCAGCCCGGCTGTGGCAGCGCAGTCGCCGCCGTTTCACCGGCAACGTCCTGGGCCCGCACTTCGAACACGTCTGCCGCCACTGGACTCGCCACATCGCCGAGGAACACCTCCTGGGCGACTTCCCCCACCGCGTCCAGCCCGGCACCGTCAACGACCCCGCCGCCAAGACCAGCCACGAAGTCGACGTCGTCGCCTACGGCCTGGACGACGACAACCGCCAGCCGATCCTGGCCATCGGCGAGGCAAAATGGGGGGAGACCATGGGCATCGCCCACCTGGAACGTCTGCGCCACATCCGCGCCCTGCTCGCCGCCCAAGGCCGCCACGGCGCCGAAACCGCCCGCCTCGCCTGCTACAGCGCCACCGGCTTCGCCGACGACCTGCACGCCGAAGCCGAGAAGAACAGCGAGATCCTGCTCGTCGGGGCAGCCGACCTTTACAGGTGAAGCGATCATATAAGCGCTCTACACTCACGAACGTGGACGACGGCATCCAGCTGAACGGCACCGACGGCGACCTGAAGCCTCTACCGGTGGACTTGGCGGAACTCGCCGAGGCACTCGAAAGCAACCCGCTGGAACCGACCGGCGGCGGCATCATCGACCTGGACACCGGCGAGATCTTCGTCGAGTGCGTCATCGAGTACCTGCGCGACGACGAAGGCGTCGACCTGTACGAGACACGCGAGAACATCCTGGGCATCGACCGCCTCGGCTCCCGCGCCGCCTACCAGGACATGCTGGACTACATCGACACCCTCACCGACGAACACCTGGCCGAACTGCTCACCGTCGCCGTCCAGGGCTGCGGCGCCTTCCGCCGATTCAAAGACGTCCTCGCGGAGCACACCGGGACCCTGGACCCCTACTTCACCTTCGCCGACGCCCGCGAACACCAGCGTGCCGCCGAATGGCTCGCCGACAACGGCTACATCAGCACCCGGCACAGCCCGCCCCGGGACGCCACATCAGGGTCCTGAAACCGCTCAGAACTTCGCCGTGTATTGGCCGCGCACACCCGGACTGCTGTCGCAACCGGTCGCAGACCAACCCGCGCCGAAATACCGACAGCATCGACGCCTGTGCAGCTGCGTTGCGGCGATGAGACAGCACCAGAACGGCAACGGCCGGAGCCCACGCTTTTGTGGACACCGGCCGATTTGATTCCTTACAGACCCTGACCTGGGAAGAACCACCTTCAATATTGTATGTGGACCTGAGGAGATTTGAACTCCTGACCCCCTCGATGCGAACGAGGTGCGCTACCAGGCTGCGCCACAGGCCCTCCAACGAGTCAGAAATCTATCACATGGCCTGACCCGTTCCGAAACTCGTTTTCCGGTGTTAGCCGTTGGCCGCCCTGCGGTACTCGTGCGGGGGCTGTGCGGGGCGCCACACCGTGGACTCGGGCTCGTGGACCAGGGGGTCGGCGGAGGCGGAGGCCGGGGCCGGTGATGATGTGCGCTGGTCGGCCTGGCGCTGCTGGCGGTCGCGGCGGCGGTCGGCGGCCAGGGCGGCTTGGCGGCGGCGGTAGCGTTCGCGGGCGCGCTGCTTCTCGTCGCTGCGGATGTAGACGACGTAGCCCGAGAACAGGGCCGCGGGGGCGAGCATGGCCCAGATGAAGGCCAGGCCCAGGAAGGTGCTCACGATGGCGCCCAGGGTCGCCAGGGTGAACAGGGCGGCGACCACGCGGCGGCGGCGCATCAGCAGCACTCCGCGGCGCCGGGCGGCTGTCGTGGCGGGCGTGGGCTTGGTGATCGACTGCTGGTGGGGCGGCAGTTGCGCGGTGACGACCTTGCGGGGCTGGGCCGCCGCGGCCGGGATCGGCTTCGCCGCCGGCGGCTTGGGCATCGGGGCGGCGGCCGGCTTCGGCTTGAGGTTCTTCACCGGTGTCGGGAGGACGGCCGTCTTGCGCAGCGGCTGCTTCTTCTCCGCGGGACGTCCGTCCCCGGGGCGCGGGGCGAGGGCACCGTCGGTGCCGGTGGCGGCCAGGGCCTCGTCGGCGAGCACCTTCTTCTCGAAGCGTTCGCTGCGCCCGAGGGTGCGGATGGCGGCTGCGTAGCGCGCCTTCTCCCGCGCCTCGTTCAGTTGTTCTTCCCTGCGCAGCCACACTGGGACGAGGTACACGGCCCAGGCGCCGACGATTCCCGCGTAGATGAGGCCGCTGCTGCTCACAACACAGCACAGTAGAGGGGCCGACGATCATCAAGGCGCATTCTGTCGGCGTGTCGTTGAGGTTGTGACGAGACTGTTGTGACAGATGGGGCCAGTTGATCAGTCTAGGGTGTCCGCTGTTCCCCCATCAAGCACGGTCCACACCATTTGTCACCCGGCCGGAGTAGTGCCGCTGCTCGAAAGAGTGACGCGCCAACGGGCCAGCAGCCCGTCCGGCACCTCCTGGGCGGTCAGCGCGAACGCCTCGTGGTCCCGCCAGTCGCCGTCGATGTGCAGATACGCCCGGCGCAGTCCCTCGGGCCGGAAGCCGAGCTTGTGGACCACGCGCAGACTGGCCGCGTTCTCCGGCCGGATGCACACCTCGATGCGGTGCAGCCCGGCGGCGCGGAAGCAGTGGTCGACGGCCAGGGCGAGGGCGGTCGGTGTGATGCCGCGGCCGGCGACGGTCTCATCGACCCAGTAGCCGATGTTCGCCGAGCGCAGCGAGCCCCAGGTGATGCTGGAGACCGTGAGCTGGCCGACGAGCCGGTGGGCGACCGGCTTGGCGGGCCGGCGGCCCCGGCGGCCGCCGGGCTCGTGCTCGGCGCCCGGCAGGCCGTCGAGCACGTCGGCGGGGTCCGGGGGCTCGGCGTAGTCGATGGCGAACGGCAGCATCCGGCCGGCCAGCGCCTCGGTGCGCAGCCGCCGCACCATCTGCCGGAAGGTGATCCGCCCGCTGGTGTCACCGGGTGGCACCGTGGCCTCCCACCGCGACAGCCAGGACCGGTTGCGCTCCTTCAGCTCCCGCCAGGCCGGGGCGTCGGACAACGCCAGCGGGCGCAGCCGCACCGCTCCGTCGCCCAGGACCGCCGGCCACGCCGCGCCCCACCCGGCGGGCCGGTTCAGTGGTCGCCCCCGTGCAGCTGGTCCAGCGCGTGCGCGAGCACCCGCCCCAGGACCGCCATGCCGTCCTTCACCCCGCCCGGGGAGCCCGGCAGGTTGACGATGAGCGTGTTCCCGGCGACGCCGGCCGTGGCCCGGGACAGCGCCGCGGTCGGCACCTTCGCCAGCCCCTCGGCGCGGATCGCCTCGGAGATCCCGGGCACCTCGTAGTCGAGCACCCGCCGCGTCATGTCCGGGGTCTGATCCGTCGGCGAGATCCCGGTGCCCCCGGTGGTGACGATCACGTCGTAGCCCAGCGAGAGCATCCGCCGCAGCACGACCTCCACCGGCGCCCCGTCGGGCACCACCTCCGGCCCCGCGGCCGCGAAGCCGAGCTCGGTCAGCCGCTCCACGATGATCGGGCCCGTGGTGTCGGCGTACACCCCCTGAGCCGCGCGGTTGGACACCGTCACGACCATCGCACGCCGCATCGCGCTCCCCCTGTCCAGCTGAGTGTCGCCGGCCAACGCTACTCACTTTCCTCTCCGGGTGAGACTGGAAACGAAAGAACCCCGCCGGTCACCCGACGGGGTTCTGTACGCGTTCTTCGAGGTGGCCAGGGCCGGGGTCGAACCGGCGACCTTCCGCTTTTCAGGCGGACGCTCGTACCAACTGAGCTACCTGGCCCCACTGCGAAAGCGTCCGGTCGCCCGGACACCTGGAACAGCATACCGGATGGCGAGGTATACCTCCCACCGGGTTTGCGAAGCGCGCTTCCGCAGTACCGCAGGGCCGCTCAGCGGGATCCGTACCGGTAGTCCGCCTGGCGGGTGGTGACGATCTCCTTGCCCAGCGGGGCCAGCGAGACCGGGATCAGCTTGAAGTTGGCGACGCCCAGCGGGATGCCGATGATCGTCAGGCACAGCAGGACACCGGTGATCGCGTGCCCGATGGCCAGCCAGATCCCGGCCACCACGAACCAGATGACGTTCCCGAGGAACGACAAGGCGCCGGCCCCGGGCTTGTCGATGATCGTCCGCCCGAACGGCCACAGCGCATAGTTGGCGATCCGGAACGAGGCCAGGCCCCAGGGGATGGTGATGATCAGGATGCAGCAGATGATCCCGGCCAGCGCATAGCCGATGGCCATCCAGAAGCCGCACAGCACCAGCCAGATGATGTTCAGAATGAAGCGCATGTCTCCCCGCATATCCTCGCGCCGCCCGTTCGAACGGAGAACGCCTGAGCCGATCATCGCGTTCCATGGCCCCCACGGCCAGCCCTGAGCGGCCGCTCGGGCGGCAAGCGGACCAGGACAGGTGGAGCGGAAAAGCAGAAGAGCCGCCTCGCGGCGGCTCTTCGTATGCGGTCCCGACGGGATTTGAACCCGCGACCTTCACCTTGACAGGGTGACGAGCACTCCTAGCTGCTCCACGGGACCTCGTATGTACTTGTACTGCCTTGCGTTCCCAGCCCGGCCGGTTCCCCGACCGCCCGGTAGAGCATATCGGATTACCGCCGCAGTTCCTAACGGCTTCCGGCCCAACTGGTACGGCGTACCCCCAACGGGATTCGAACCCGTGTTACCGCCTTGAAAGGGCGGCGTCCTAGGCCTCTAGACGATGGGGGCTGGTCTGCCCTCAACGTCCATCCGTCCGTCGGGGACGAGTTGAAGCATAGAGCACGATCAGCCCCGGGGCCAAAATGATTAGCGGCCCCACCCGCCCATTCGGTCGGCACGCGAGCCGCGGGCGAAGCAGTAACCGGTTCTGTTAACGACGACCGACCCGCTACGCTGGTACGCGACACACGCCAGGGGCGTGTGTGGGGCGCTAGCTCAATTGGCAGAGTAGCGGGCTTTTAACCCGTGGGTTGTGGGTTCGAGTCCCACGCGCCCTACCCCACGATCTTCCTGCTGCGGTGGGTCCGCACAGGTCAGCGACACGACACCGGCCGCCGGAGGCTGGCCGGCCGAGGCGGGTGGCATACCCGTCCGCGAAGGCGGACTCGGGTGTCGCCCCATGATGACACGAGCCCCGTGTCGAGTCCTGCTCCGTGTTGGTCAGTGCGGCCGCGGGGTTTCTCGGAGGTTCCGCGCGGGATTGCGGGGCTGTTCGTCCGCTGCTCGACTACTGGATGAATATTTCGGGTCGCCGACAGCTATGGCAGGGGCCTGGGCTGGGGTTCGGGGG
>NZ_JAAFZA010000136.1 GCF_015356865.1 Catenulispora pinisilvae | reverse complement strand
GGTCAGGGCTGGCATCGGGGGCGGTATCAGGGCCCGCATGGGGGCCGGTGTCGAGTCGGGCGGCGCCGTTGGATTCCGTGGCGGTGACGCTCACAGCGTCGCCGCCTTCTCGAAGAAGGCCACGAGCGGCGTGCGGTGCGAGGTTTCGCCGTCCCAGTGGTTCTCCAGGTTCTCGGCGAGGTGGTGCTCGGCCAAGATCTTGCCGTCACGGTAGACGCGTACAACAGGGTGCAGATACGCCGCGTCGTGAGCTGTCTCCGGGTCGTCCTGCGCGGTGCGCCTGACCGTCACGTCGAAGCGGTCGACCTTGTCGTGGTCGGGACCGTACTCCAAAGTCACGACGATGAGCGGGTCGTCGGCCTCGGTTGCCAGGCCGCCGTCGAGCGCGTAGCCGACCGGGACCTCTTCGAAGTACCGCGCCTGGTCACCCGCCGGGAGCAGGATGACATCGGCCATGACGCTGAACTGCTGCCACAGCGCCGAGCTGCGGTTGACGCGCTCGATCACCGCGGCGGCGAGGGCTTCCGGCGTCGCTTCCACATTCCGCTGCGGCCAGGCCACGTGGTCCGCTCCCCGCTGCGCGAGAATCCGGCTCAGGGCCCTGACGGTGTAGCGGAAGCCGTGGATGAAGCCCGTGGTCGCCTTCTTGAACTCGCGCTGCTGCATCAGCGTTCCGGCGAAGTACAGGCCGGGCACGTTGACCGATTCGAAGGCCGGGGTCAGCTCGGCGAAGCGGTCCTTGATGGCCAGCGCGGGCACGCAGTCCCCGACGAACGGTTCGGGGTCCACGCGGAATCCGGTGCAGCACAGGATCCGGTCGTAGTACAGCTCCTTGACCACCTCGTCGGCCCGTGCGAAGGAGAACCGCACGAGGAACCCGCCGCCGGGCTGCGGGCTGATGTCCAGCACCTCGCCGTCCAGGATTCCGTTCTGCGACTTGAGCTGGTAGGTGTCCAGGAAGTTGTTGTTCACGGCGCGCAGGTGCCCGACGTAGTGCGTCTTCCAAGCCAGCTTCACCCCGTCGGGGCCCGCGACGTGGATCACCGCGGCCTTCTCGATCAGGTTGTCCGCGGTCTCGAACGCCGAGTTGCCCTTGCCGAGGATCAGCACCCGCTGGTCGGTGAAGTCCGCCGGGTCGGTGGCCATGGTCGCGTACTGCTCGGCGTGCTCGATGCCGGAAATCTGCGGGATGTAGGGCTTTGACACGCCGGTGGCGACGATGACGACCGCCGCGCGCCGAACGCTGCCGTCCTGCGCCGTGACGACGAAGGGACCGTCGGCTTCGGTCCGCTCGACGCGCACCACGCGGGTGTCGTAGTGGACGCTCAAGTCGGAGGCGGCGGCGAAGTCGGCGAGGTACTGGCGCAGCACGTCCGCCGACGGGAAGTAGCGCTCGGTGTAGCGGGTGAACAGCAATCCTGGGTCGTCGGACAGGATCGAGTTCCAGTCCATCCGCAGGTTGAGCTCGGGGTCGTCGGTGCCGGTGTGCGGCTTGTTGATGGAGATCAGGGTGCGGTGCCGCGGGAAGGTCGCGAAGAACGTGCCGGGCGCCTCGCCGGCCTCCAGTACGGTGTAGCGGTTGCCCGCCTCCTGCAGGTGCCTGGCGAGTTGGAGACCGGCGGGACCGGCTCCGATCACGAGGTGGTCGTAGACGTCGCCGTCGACCATGGTCGTTTCGGTCACGCTGCTGTCCTCCGGATGCTCCGTGTGGCTCGGGTCCCCGTGGGGGTGAGCATGCCGGGGGAAAATCAGAGGATTTTCAGAAGTGTTACGACGCCTGAAAAAACTCGGCGTGTGAAGGCATGATGCAGCCTTCACGCGCCGAGCGAATTCGGCCCGAGAATCAGCCGTGGGAGATGGACAGTGCGTAGAAGCCGACCTTGGCGCCGACACTGGAGTCGCTGCCGGAACTCTGGTCGTAGTCACCGGCCTTGAAGTACATGCCGTAGCCGTCGAAGGTCGAGGACGCGGTCCAGGTCTGGGCGGCGCCACCGTTCAGGCTCAGGCTGATGGTGCTGCCGCTCAGGCCGATCACGTAGCTCCACTGGGTGCCCACCGGCACGTTGCCGACGTCGGTGAGCACTTCATTGCCGCCGGCCGGAGTCTGCTCGATGGCCATCTTGATGTCGCCGTTGGCGTAATAGAACAGCTCCAGCAGCGGCTTGGTCGAACCACCGGAGCCCAGGTGGATCTGACCGACGCAGACGTGGTCGGGGACCTGCGTCACCTTCAGCGTGGCGCCGAGGGTGTTGGTGGTGCCGGCCGCGAACCAGTTCGCCGCGGAGCCGTCGGAGTTCATCTCCCGCAGTTCCGAGCGCGAGTAGTTGGAGTTCGGGGTGGTGACACCGTTCTCCGGGTCCCAGAAGGTCATCGCGCCGTCACCGGAATCGGTGTAGAAGTACGAATCCTGATAGCCGTTCGCCCCTTCGAGCTGGCCCGGCGCGATCGTGGTCGGCGAGCCCGCCGACCCGGTCGGCTCCTGCAACTCCCACACCGACAGGTCGAAGTTGCCGCCGGGAGCGACCGAGGTGTTCAGCCCACCGCCGCCGCTGCCACCGCCAGTGGGCGGGGCCCACTTCTGGTTCGCGGCGTCGGTGCAGGACCAGATCTGCACCTGGGTACCGGAGCCGCCCGAACCGGTATCGTCCAGACACTTGCCGGAATTCGGGTTCAGCAGCTCGCCGTTGGACTGCGGGACCCACTGCTGCGCCCCGGTGCCGTTGCAGTCGTAGAGGTCGACGGTCGTGCCGTTGACGGTGCCGGCGGAGTTCACGTCCAGGCACTTGCCGAGCACCTGGAGCGTGTTGGTGGCGCTGTCCGCGCTCCACTGCTGCGCGTTGGTGCCGTTGCAGGTGTAGACCTGCACGGGGTTGAGGTTGGTGGTGACGGCGCCGCGGTCGTCGAGGCACAGGCCTTGGTAGCCGGTGACCGGGCCGGTGGTCGCCGTCGTGGTGGCGGCGGTCGTGGTGGCGGCCGACGCTGCCGGCGCGAGCGCCAGGGTCGCCCCGGTGAGGGACAGCGCCGCGCCGAGGGCCCCGGCGGCCACGGCCGCGACCGGGCGGCGGAGGCTAGCGGGGGCGGTCGGCTTGTTCTGTGGGTGGAGCCATCTGTGCATAGCGGAACTCCCTCTCCGGGCTTGATTCACATATCTGAATCACAGCTATGTAGATGAACGGCGCACACGATAAGAGACGGCGGCAGGCCCGTCAATGCTCTGAGTTGGAGCGTGCTCGGATTGCCGAGCGGGTTGCAGTCAGCTTTTGGGCTTTAGAAGCCTTTTACGGCCTTCGGTAATAGTTGTGCCGGTTCGGGGTTCGGGGCGGCGGGTGGGTGAGGTTGGCTGCCGGTTCCCGTGCTCACAACCCCGCCGCACCTCAGGCCTCTTCATCTCCGGCAGGTCGGAGCAAGGGCCGGAGCAAGGGCCAGAGCAAGGGCTCAAGGTAGTTGCGTGAGTGTCGGTCTGGGCAGGCGGGTCTGCGGTCTCCCCTGTCTGGACGGCGGTGTGCAGCCCTTTGCTCTTGCATCGGCAGTCTCCAAGTTGCCGAGCAGAGCGCCGGCCGGGGCTACCCGCCCACCTAGGCCATCCGCGCCCACGGCATCCCGGTGTCGCTGTCCATGGACACCAGTGTCTGGTGGAGCGGCGACCTGTTCTCGGCGATGCGGGCCACGATCGGCGAGGAGGCCTGGGACAAGGGTATGAACCCTGACATCCCCGAGGCCAAGGTGCTCGACAACCCTTACACCTACACGGAATACCGCTCTGCTTCGACCCACGCGCGCCGGGACTGAGGACCACGTCGCGAAGGCAGCCCGGTGAGCTCGGCGCTCACCAGTCGTGCATCGACCCGTCCAGCTTGAGTCGGTTGACCGGAAGGTAAGCGGGCTCATACGGATGCGCCGCACCGGCCTCGTCGTCGTAGCCGATGCCGAGGCCGGGCTCCTCACCCGGATCCAGAAGACCGTCAGTGAAGCGGTATGTCGGCCGGAACATCTCGTCGGTGGCCGCCGAGTGCTTCATGTACTCCTGGATCCCGAAGTTGGGGATCGCGATCCCGAGGTGCAGCGCGGCGGCCAGGCCGACGGGGGAGACGTCGGTGGGGCCGTGGACCCCGGACTTGATCTGGTAGACGGCCGCGTAGTCGAAGATGCGACGCAGGGCCGTGATACCGCCGGCGTGCGTGACCGGGGAGCGCACATAGTCGATCAGCTGCTCCTCGAACAGCTCCCGGTAGTCCCAGATCGTGTTGAACACCTCCCCGATCGCCAGCGGCGTGGTCGTGTGCTCACGGACCCGGCGCAGCATCGCGGTGTTCTCCGCCGGGGTCACGTCCTCCAGCCAGAACAGGTCGTAGGGCTCCAGCTCCTTGCCCAGGCGCGCCGCCTGGATCGGGGTGAGCCGGTGGTGCGCGTCGTGCAGCAGCGGCAGTTCCGGCCCGAACTCGTTTCGGACCGCTTCGAAGACGCGCGGGGCGTGGCGAAGATAGGCGCGGGTGTCCCACTCCTCTTCCACCGGCATCGTCGAGCGCCGCGCGGGCTCGTGGTCGTAACGGGACGTGGCGCCGGTGTCGTCGCCGACGTGCGCGTTGGAACTGGACGCGACGCCGTAAACCGAGCTGAGGCCGGGGACCCCGGTCTGGATGCGGATCGCGCGATACCCCTGGTCGAGGTGCGCGCGCACCGAGTCGAACAGCTCAGGCAGATCCGCGCCGCTGGCGTGCCCGTAGGCGAGGCAGCCGCGGCGGCTGCGGCCACCGAGCAACTGGTACAGCGGCATGCCCGCCAGCTTCGCCTTGATGTCCCACAACGCCGTGTCCACGGCGGCGATCGCGGCCATCGTGATCGGGCCGCGCCGCCAATACGCACCCCGATACAGGTACTGCCACGTGTCCTCGATCGCGTGCGCGTCCCGACCGATCAGCAGCGGCACGAGGTGGTCGCGCAGGTACGACGCCACCGCCAGCTCGCGGCCGTTCACGGTCGCGTCGCCCAGACCGGTCACGCCCGCGCTGGTCGTGACCCGCAGCGTGACGAAGTTGCGGCCCGGCGAGCTGACCAGGACCTCGGCGGCGGTGATGGTTATCCGGTCTTCTGCATAGGCCATATCTTCGGCATAGGTCATATGCCGAATGCTCGCGTCTTCGGACTGCCGAGCGCTAGCCCCTCAAGCGCTAGCCCCAAGTGCCGCCGCGGTATTACGCCGCGACCGTGACGTCGGCGTCCGCCGCCAGCAGCTGCCGGATCTCGCGCACCGCCTCGCGCCCGGCACGGTTGGCGCCGACGGTGCTCGCCGAAGGGCCGTAGCCGACCAGGTGCAGCCGCGGCTCCAGGACGACGCGCGTGCCGTCCATCGTGATGCCGCCGCCGGGCGCGCGCAGACGCAGCGGCGCGAGATGGTCCAGCGCGGCACGCCAGCCGGTGCACCACAGGATCACGTCCGCCTCGACGGACTGCGGCTCGCCGGCGGCCGGGGCGTCCCACGCGACCCCGTCCGGCGTGATCCGGTCGAACATCGGAAGGCGGTTCAGGACCCCATCGCGCTGAGCTTCCAGGATCGCGCCGGTGACCGGCAATCCGGTGGCGCTGACCACGCTCTGCGGCACCAGCCCCGCACGAACCCGACGGTCCACCGCCGCCACCACCTCGCGCCCGTACTCGCGGGTGAACGGCTCGTCGCGGAACACCGGCGCCCGGCGCGTCACCCACGTCGCCGCCCCGGCCCGGGCGAGCTCGGTGAGCAACTGGATCGCGGTGATCCCGGCGCCGACCACGACCACCCGCTTGCCGGCGAACTGCTCCGGACCGGGATAGGCCGCGGCGTGCAACTGCCGGCCACGGAAGGTCTCGCGGCCCGGGTAGTACGGCCAGAACGGCCGGTTCCAGGTGCCAGTCGCGTTGATCACGGCGCGCGCCGCCCACGTCCCGGCGTCGCTGTCGACCAGGAGCCGGTCCTGCGGACCGTGGCGCACCGCGCTGACCGCCACCGGCCGCCGCACCGCCAGCCCGAACCGCTTCTCGAACTCGGCGAAGTACCGCGGCACGGCGACCGAGGCCCGCTCCTGCGGGGCCGGCGGCTCGAAGGCCATCCCGGGCAGGTCGAAGATGCCGTTGACGGTCGCCATCCGCAGCGAGGGCCAGCGGTGCTGCCACGCCCCGCCGGGGGCCCGGTCGCCGTCCAGGACGACGTAGCCGGTGCCGGGCTCGAAACCGGTGCGTTGCAGGTGGTAGGCGCTCGACAGGCCGGCCTGGCCCGCGCCGATCACCACGACGTCCGTCCTGCGCGGGTCGGTCGTCCGCAGGTCCGTCCTCGGCGTGTCCTCGTTCACGCCGGGTTGAACAATCGACCGACGCCATTCCTTCCACGCGATTTGGGGTCGGCTAGCGGTCGGCTGGTCGTCGGCTAGTGGCTGGCTAGCGGTCGCCGTCCAGGATCGCGCAGACCTCGTCGGTGTCGGTCAGGATCGCGTCCCCGGTGAATTCCAGGCCCGCCAGCGAGCGCTCGGCAGCTTCCTTGTGCCCGGCCCCGCAGGCGTCGCGCACGACGATCGGGACGTAGCCGAGGTCGGTGGAGTGCCGCACCGTCGGCTCGATGCCGATCTCCGTGGCGACCCCGACGATCAGATAGCTGCTCACCCCGCAGTCGCGCAGCACGAAGTCCAGCGGCGTGCCCGCGAACGCGGACATCGTGACCTTGTCGAAGACCGCCTCGTCGGGCCCCGGCTCCAGGCCCTGGACCAGCCGGAAGCCGGGGGAGCCGTGCGGGATCAGCGGCTGGGTGTCGGCGGCGGCGTCCTTGTGCTGCCAGGCCTTCGCCTGCCGCAGCTGGAAGGTGCCGGTCAGCCGGGTCGGCAGGAAGTAGTGCCGCAGGAAGACCGTCCGGACCCGGCGCCGCCGGGCCGCGGCCAAGACCCGTTGGACGTTGGCCAGCACCCGGTCGCCGTCCGGGATCTGTCTGAGTACGCCGACCTGCATGTCGTAGACGATCAGGGCGAGCTTCGCCGGGTCGAGCGCGTCGGCGAGCGATTCAGGGATTTCCAAGTCATTGAAACGGTCCACACCACAGAAGTTACAGGGCCGACCGCTGCTGGCAGCCCACTGAGTCGGTGAGTTCCGGCCCCGGTGGTTCTGTCGGGCCCAGTGGTACTGAACCGGTGCCGCGGGACGCGCGTTCATTTACCATGAGCCCACCGAACAAATTCGGCGCGGACCGGCGATCCTGTGCCGAAGACCACACGGGTAGTTGCATTCTGTGAGCTCAACAAACCAATTCGTGACGATATGATCCGGAAGGATGGATATCGACAACGGGCATCCGCGCGGCGATCCAGGAGGCGGGCACGCCGACGCCCTCCTGGGCACCATCGCGTCGCTGAACCCCGGGTTGTTGGTCGACGTCCTGGCCGAGGCCCCGGTGGGCGTGGGCCTGCTGGACGCGGAGTTGCGCTGGCTCTACGCCAACCCCGCCTTCCTGTCCACGACCGGCCTGGAGCCCGCGCGGATCCTGGGCCGGCCGGTCGCCGCGACGCCGTTCGCCGCGGACCTGCACACCATCAGCCGGATCCTGGCTGAGGGGAATCCCCGCGAGGCTGCTGATCCGCGCGACGCCGCTGATCTTGCTAATCCCGCTAATCCCGCTGGTCCCGGTGATGCCGTAGGCCGGGACGACGCCGAGCCGGGTACCGCCACCGCCACCGCGACCGGCTGGCAGGTGCGCTACCGGCGGTTGGAGGCCGAGGAGGGCCGGGCTACCGGGGTGGTCGTCGTCGTGATGGGGGCCGCCACGCGGCAGCAGCGCCGGCTCGACCAGGCCGGCCGCCGCCTGGCGCTGCAACAGGCCGCCGCCGAGCGCATCGGCACCACGCTGGACGTGGACATCACGTGCATCGAACTCGCCGAGCTCGCCGTGCCGGCGATGGCCGACCTGGCGATCGTCGAGGTGATGACGCACGAGATCGTGGACCGCGCCGTCGATCGGGGCGTCGACCGGAGCGTCGACCGCGGCCTGGGCGGCCAGCCCGAGCCGCCCCGGATGCGCCGGGCCGCCCTGGCCTGCTCGCCGGAGCTGCGCCGCCGCCTCGGGGCGCTGGCCCTGCCCGCCGCCTCGGTGCGGCCCGGGCCGGACTCGGCGGTCGCGCTGAGCCTGGCTGAGGGCGAACCGGTCGTCGCGAACCTGCTGTCCGATGCCGAGCTGGCGGACCTGGCCCAGAGCCCTGAGACGCTGGCGGCCTACCGGATCGCCGACGTCGACTCGCTCGTCACCGTCCCGCTGAACGCGCGTGGCCGGCTCGTCGGCGTGCTGACCCTGGCCCGCGGCCGCGGCACCTTCGACGGCTTCACCGATGACGACAGGGTCCTGATCCAGGACCTCGCCGACCGGGCCGCGGTCAGCGTCGAGAACGCCCGCCAGTACGCCGACTCCCAGAGCGTGACCCTGGAACTCCAGCGGGCGCTGCTGGTCGAACCGGGCCGCCCGCACTCCAACCTCGAGGTCGCCGCCCGCTACCTGCCCTCCGGCAACCGCACCCTGGTCGGCGGCGACTGGTACGAGATCGTCCGGCTGCCGTTCGGCCGGACGCTGCTGGTGATGGGCGACGTCATGGGCCACGGCGTCGAGGCGGCGGTCGACATGAGCATCTACCGCTCGGCCATCCGCGACGCCGGCGGCATGGACCTGCCCCCGCACGGCATCCTGCGACACCTGGACACGCTCATCTCCCAGGACGACACGGCCCGCCCGGCGACCTGCCTGCTCGGCGTCGCCGACCCCAACCGGCGCCGCTGGACCTTCGCCAGCGCCGGCCACCTGCCGCCGGCGCTCTTCGCCCCGGGCCGCCCGACCGAACTGGTCACCGTGCCCACTGGCCCACCGCTGGGCACCGGCATAGGCGGCTACGAGCAGACGATCGTCACCCTGCGCCCGGACCAGGTCCTGCTGATGTACACCGACGGCCTGGTCGAGCGCCGGGGCGAGGACATCGACGTCTCACTCGCCCGGCTCGCGGCCCTGCCGCTGGGCGCCACCGGCGGGTTGGAGGATCTGCTGGACGACGCGTTGCACTTAGTCGCGCCGCCGGCCATAGAGGACGACATCGCGATTCTCGCTGCGCGGGCCACGCCGCGCTGACGGCGTGAGTCGGTGCTGCGTGCGCTGTTTGTGGTGGCGATGAGGGCTGCGGTGATGGCCGCGGCGCGCGTCTGTGCTGCCGACCTCTATATCTGCCGTGTCTGCGCGGCTGACTTCTAGTCGTCTTCTTCTTCGGCATCCGGCTCTGTGGCCGGTACCTGCGTCTGTGCGCGTTCCCGCGCCAACTCGTTGTCGAACTCCAACCCGATCAGGATCGCCAGGTTCGACAACCACAGCCACACCAGGAACACGACCACGCCGGCCACGGTGCCGTATGTCTTGTTGTAGGAGGCGAAGTTGGCGACGTAGGTGGCGAACCCGGCCGACAGGACCAGCCACAGCACCACCGCCAGCGCGCTGCCCGGCGAGATCCAGCGGAAGCGGCCGCGGTGCGCGTCCGGCGCGGCCCAGAACAGCAGCACGATCATCGCGCCGATGAGCAGCGCCAGCACCGGCCATTTCGCGATCGACCACACGGTCACCGCGGTGTGGCCCAGGCCCAGGAGCTTGGCCGTCGCCTCGGCCAGCGGCCCGGTGAACACCACGATCACCGCGCTGATCAGCGAGGTCACCATCATCAGCAGCGTGAGCCCGATCCGCAGCGGCGTGGTCTTCCACATCGGCCGCTTCTCGCGGACCCCGTAGACCACGTTCGACGCCCGGATGAACGCCCCCACGTAGCCGGACGCCGACCACAGCGCGCCGCCCACACCCGCGATCGCCAGCGTCCCACCGGTACTCCGGCTGGCCCGCACCTGCGTGATGGCGGTGTGCAGCACACTGCGCACCGATCCCGGCGCGAGCTTCTGCACGTTGTCCAGCACCGAGTTCAGGGCGGAGGTGCCGATCAGCCCGAGCACGGATATCGCCAACAGCAGCGTCGGGAACACCGCCAGGAAACCGTAGTACGTCAGCGCCGCGGCCCGGTCCAGCAACTCATCGGCCGGCAACTTGCGCGCGATGTGCTGGAGCATCGCGAACCACTCCCGCACCGACCGCCGCGGGCCCGGCTCGGCCCGCGGTCTCGGCACGGCCGCGGGCTTCGTGCTCACCTTCGCGACGGCCGCCGGCCTCGTGCTCACCCTCGCGACCTCAGTGGACTTCGCAGCCGTCTTCGCCGACGACTTCGAAACCTCTTCAGGCTTCGCAGCCGCCTTCGCGGCATTGGCCGCGGCGATGCGTCGGCTGACGCGGCCCTCGCTTTTCCGTATCACCCACAGCTTCTATCCGTTTCGGCGAAGGTGACGCAAGCCGGGGGAACGGGTGATGCAAAATGCTGATATATGTCCGACAACCAGCCCGACCACCGGCTCAGTACCATTCCCCCATGGAACTGGCCCCCGGCATGGCCCTCGCCGACCGCTACCGCCTCGTGGAACGCATCGGCCGAGGTGGCTTCGGCGAGGTGTTCCGTGCCTACGACGAGAGCCTCTCGCGGGCCGTCGCCATCAAGACCCTGCGGGCCACGGAGGCCAGCGAGGCCGCGGGCAAGGCCTTCCTGTCCCGCTTCGAGCGCGAGGCGCGGGTCATGGCCTCGCTGCGGCATCCGTCGATTGTCACCGTCCACGATCGGGGCGTGCACGAGGGCGTCGCCTACGTCGTCATGGAGTTGCTGTCCGGACCCGACCTCGGGACTGTGCAGCAGCAGCGCCGCGTGCTTCCGGCGGCTGAGGTGATGGGCTACGCGGCGCAGGCGGCGTCGGCCGTCCAGTACCTGCACGGCCTGTCGGAGCCGGTGGTGCACCGTGACCTGAAGCCGGCGAACCTGGTGCTGGACGACGGCGCGGTGAAGCTGTGCGACTTCGGTATCGCCGCAGTCCTGGCGCCGGAGCTCACGCGCATGACGCAGGCCGGGCAGCTGATGGGGACGCCGATCTTCGCGGCGCCGGAGCAGGTGCGGGGCGAGACGGCGTCGCCGACGTGGGACGTCTTCTCGCTCGGGACGGTGCTCTACTCGCTGTTCGCCGGCGGCTCGCCGTTCTTCGCGGGTCCCGATATGCAGGAGTCCCTGCGCCGCGTGCAATTCGAGCAGCCCCGGCCGCTGTCCTCGTGGCGCGGTGACATCCCGGCCCAGCTGTCCCCGCTCGTCGCGGCCATGATGGACAAGCAAGCCGACCGGCGACCTCCGGCAGCGTTCGTGGCGCAGGAACTGGCGGCCATGCGCGACAGCATGAACGCGTTGAACGCTGCCGGGAGTGCCCAACTCGGCGGGGCGCCGCTAGGAGCCGGAAGCGGGTTCGGAACTGGGTTCGGGGGCGGAGTCGGCATCGGGGGAATGGCAACACCGCCAGTGCCGGACCCCGCAGCCATGGCCGAACAACGCATCCAGGACGCCGAGCGCCTCCTGAACGGCGGCCGCTACGCCGACGCCGACCACGACTTCGCCGAGGCCGTCAAACTCATGAAGGCCGCCAACCGAGGCAGCGACCGCCTGGTCCTGCTGGCCGAATTCGGTCGCGTCCGAGCCGGATACGCTCGCGGCGACGGCGCCGCGAGCGCGATCCGCCTCCTGCGCCTGACGGACCGCGCCGAAGCGGTGCTCGATCCCTCAGACGACTTCATCCAGACACTGCACCGCTTCCAAGCGATGCGCCGCTGACGGTTTCACTGCATGGGTTGCGACCACAGCACGAACTTGGCAGTGGCCTGATGCTTGTTCGTGTCGACGGCGATGATTCGCGCGACCGCGACTTGGTAATTCTGGCCCTTGACGCAGATCAGAGTGCCGATGCCCACTGTGATGGAACTGGTGCCGTTCGAGTTCAGGTCGTCCACGCAGTCCTGCCGCGCGGGTGCGTTCGATCCGTTCCACGAGTAGATACCACCTGTGGTGGAGAAGTGCATGAATTCGTACTGGCCGGGCGGTTCCTGATTGGTGGTCAGTTCCAGGTCGCTGAACCCGTCGGTGGGATAAGTGATATTGGTCTTGCCGAGATCGATGCCAACGGTTCCGAAGACCATCTGCCCCTGCCAAGCAACGGGATCATTCCCCGAGGTCAATGGGCCAGCGGTGTTTGCCGGAGCAGCAGGTGTCGCAGCGCTACTCGAACTCTGCGAACCGCTATCACTCGGTACGCCAGCCGATGACGGGATCTGGCCACCAGTGTCCTGAGATGTGGGCGCCGTATTGACCCCCGCAGAACTTGAACTGTTCGCGACGTTACCCGCCGGGGTGCTCACGCCGGTCGTTGCGGTTCCGCTGGCCGTCGGCTTCCCAGACGACCCGCCCATCGCGGTCACGCCGATCACCACCGCGGCAGTCAGCACAGCCACCCCGGCGACCAGACCTACCACCTTGCCCGTGGTCCACCCGCCTGCCTTCGTCGGCAAGTTCTCGGTGGTGGCTGATCCAAATGCTGGCGCAACCGTTGAACCACCCGCACCCGGGTTAGCCAAAACAGGGGTCTGATCCCCCTGCCGCGGCCCCGCATTCCGCACCGTAGGCGCCTGAGCCAACAAAGCCCCGGAAGACTCCACCCGGGCCCGAGCCATCTCGGCCACGCCACTCGGCAGCCATCCGGCCCCCGCCGCCGTGTTCTCGCCCTCGCAGTACCGAATGATCGCCGCGAGATCCGGTCGCTGCTCGGGATCCTTCGCCAGGCACGCCGCGACCAGGTCGCGCACCACCTGCGGGCAGGCGCTCAGGTCCGGTTCCTCCTGCACTATTCGGAACAGGACCGCCAGTTCCTCGCCCTCGCCGAAGGCCGGGCGTCCGGTTGCC
Source organism: Catenulispora pinisilvae (assembly GCF_015356865.1). Classification (GTDB taxonomy): domain Bacteria; phylum Actinomycetota; class Actinomycetes; order Streptomycetales; family Catenulisporaceae; genus Catenulispora; species Catenulispora pinisilvae. The sequence continues at coordinate 14,539 of NZ_JAAFZA010000136.1, read as the reverse complement.
GCGAAGAAGGTCAGTGCGCCGAGTGCGAAGACGTCCAGGGCCGGGGTCGCCGACTGGTTCCGGATCTGTTCCGGTGCCATGTACTGCGGGGAGCCGACGCGGCCGCCGGTGAGGCCGGTGGTGGAGTCGGCGGCGCGGGCCACGCCGAAGTCGATGACGCGGGGGCCGTCCTCGGCCAGGATCACGTTGGCCGGCTTCAGGTCGCGGTGGATCAGGCCCGCCTGGTGGATGGCGTCCAGGGCGCGGGCGATGCCGGCGGTGAGGATGCGGACGGTCTGCACCGGGAGCGGGCCCTGGAGGCGGACGGCTTCCAGGAGCGAGGGGCCGGGGATGTAGGCGGTGGCCAGCCAGGGGATCGGGTCGTCCGCGCCGACGTCCAGGAGTTGGGCGATGTGGATTCCGTTGACCTGCTGGGCCGCGCGCGCCTCCAGCGCGAAGCGGCGGCGGAACTCGGGGTCGGCGGCGAGGCCGTCGTGCACGACCTTCAGCGCGACCGGACGGCCGCCGGGGAGCGTGGACAGATACACGCGGCCCATCCCGCCGGCGCCGAGTCTCGCGTAGAGCCGGTAGCGGCCGATCTCGGCCGGGTCGGCCGGTTCGAGTACTGAGAACCCGTCGAAGGACCCCGTCATCGCGATAACGCTCCTGGCAACTCGATTGGAAACCGTTCGGCAAAACAGAGCGAGCGGCGTAATCGCTGGTCGCGCGCGTGCGATCGACGCCGCCCGGAAGCCACGCGCCAGGATAGTCGCCCCGGTGCGGCGCGCGGCAGGCCGCCGGGGATCTTAGGGGTGATCCCTTACGGCACAAGGCGAAAAAGTCCGCGCCCCGCTCCGGAAGAGCGGGGCGCGGACTCAGGCCGGGAGCCTGTCACCGCGGCACGACAGCCGTGCCGCGGATCAACCTGCTGTGAATCAGACTGCTGTGGATCAACCTGCTGTGAATCAGACTGCTCAGACTGCTGTGGATCAACCTGCTGTAGATCAACCTGCTGTAGATCAGCCCTCGACGATCGCGCCGGCCGCGGCCGCGATCGCGTACTCGGTCGGCACGCTGATCGCCGCCGGGCCGCCGAAGATCTCGATCAGGCCCGAGCCGCCGAGCGAGGCGTTGATGCCGTGCAGGGCGTTCGCCGAGAAGGCCGGCAGGCTGTTGACGTTGGTCAGCACCAGCGGCCCGCCGACCTGCGCCAGCTGCGCCGCGCCGGTGAGGGCGTCGGCGAAGGTCAGGCCGGTGGCCACTCCGGCGGTGTGCTCGCCGTGGAACGTGGCGGCCACCCGGGCGGCGGAGTCGTAGCGGTCCGAGCCCGCGAACCCGGTCACGTTCGGGATGTGGGCGTTGGCCGCCGCGGTCACCGCCTGCACACCGACCGCGGAGACGGCCTTGGCGCTGTGCGCCAGCGCCGCGACCGCCGGGGTCATGGTCCGGTCGTTGGTCAGCAGGATCGCCGCCGGCGCGCCGTTGTCGGCGAACACGGTGGAGGCGTACGGGCCGGCCGCCAGCGCGTCGGCGAAGCCGTTGCCGGTGGCCAGGACCACGTGGCTCGGGTTGCCCAGGGCGTTGGCGATCTTCACCGAGGTGTCGTAGCGGTTCACGCCGCCGATCCGCTGGACCTGGTTGGCCGGCAGGTGCAGCGCGTTGACCACCGCCGGGGTGATCGCCGCGGTGCCGCCCAGCACGTAGACGGTGCCGCCGGGCTTGAGCACCCGGTGGATCTCGTTGATCACCTGGGCGTCGGCCACGTTGCCCGGGGTCAGCAGCAGCGGGCCGCCGACCTTCTTGGCCAGCGGGACACCGGCCAGCGCGTCCGGGAAGTTCGTGCCGGTGGCCAGGACCACCGCGTTCGCCGAACCGTTGCCGGGGTACTGCTGCTGCGAGATCTGGATGCCGGTCTGGTAGCGGTCGGCACCGGAGATCCGGCCGACGCGGTCCTCGTCGTACGGCGCCTGGACGAAGCCCAGGGTCGCCGAGCCCACGCCGGTGGCCTCGTTGTAGCCCGGGGCCGCCTGCAGCGAGGTGTCCTGGCCCAGGATGTCGAGCCGGGAGGTCTTCATCTCCGGGGTGCCCTGGTAGTCAGGGTAGATGACGGCGAGCCCGCCGTTCTTCGTGACCTGGTGGAACTTGCCGGCGTTGGCGTAGATCGTCGGGTTCTCGAAGCCCGGCGCCACCCCGCCGTGGGCCTGCATCTGCAGCGCCTCGGTCGCGGCGAACAGCGGAGCGGACAGCGAGGTGCCGCCGCCGGCCTCCCAGTCGGGCCCGCCGTTCACGGTCTGGAAGGTCGCCAGGCCCGTGTTGCTGTCGGCGTCCATGGCGACGTCGGGGGTGGTACGCATCGGACCCTTGGCCCGCGCGCCGGTGGGCAGCGTGTCCGCCATCGCGGCCGGGACGACCGGGCGCTGGTAGAAGGGCTGCGGGATGTCCTCGGAGGTACCGCCGCCGCCTCCGGCCTCGAACTGGCCGTTCGGGTAGTTCTGGCCGGCGGTGGTGACCGGGGTCAGCCAGGAGCCGTAGGGCTCCTCGAACTGGTTGTCGCCCTTGGAGTCGATGCCCAGCGTGGTGCCGCCGACCGCGGTGACCCAGGCCGAGCTCGACGGCCACTCGGTCTGCTTGCGGGCCGAGTTCGGCTGGCAGTTGCCGCCGGTCGCGGCGTTCGCCGGGTTGTCGTCGCCGCAGTCGCCGGTGGAGTAGTTGAACCCGATGCCCTCCAGGGCGCCCTTCATGAAGATGCGGTCGTAGGCGGCCCGGGTCGCCGGGTCCTCATTGCCCAGCGTGGTGTGCTGGGTGCCGTCCATCGACGCCGAGACGATGTCGGCGGCGTGGGTGTTGACGATCCAGTTCAGCGAGGCCAGCAGGTCGTTGTCCTCGCAGGAGTTCGCCGCGACGTAGAGGATGTTCGCGTCCGGGGCCATGGCGTGCACGGCCTCGACGTCCATCGTCTCTTCGCCGGCCCACTTGTCCGGGCCGCACTCGGCCTGGTGGCTGAACGCGGCCGGGTTCGACGCCTCGCGGTACTGGCCGGCCTTGAACTGCGGCTCGTTGAACTGCTTGTCGTACGCGGCCGCGTCCGAGGCCATGGTCGGGCTGGCGTAGGCGTCCAGGATGGCGACCGTCGCGCCCTTGCCGGTCAGGCCGGAGTTGGCCTCACCGTAGGCGCTGCGGATCTGCGACGGGGAGTAGCCGCAGACCGGGAGCGGGTAGCCGGCGACCGAGTTCTGGCCCCAGTAGGTGGAGCAGCCGTTGCTCCCGTAGGTGGTGTAGCTCGGCTTGGTCTTGGCGGCCGGGGCCGCGGCCGGAGCCGAGGCCGGGGCGTTGACGTGCGGGGTGTCGGAGAGCCCGGACACGCCCGCGATCACGCTGGCCACCTTCGCCGGCACCATGGCCGCCGTGGACGGCGCGTAGTGGGTCTGGCCGTCGGAGGCCGTGTAGTTGGCCAGCGTGGTGCCGAAGGCCGCCTGGACCGTCGAGGCCGCGCCCTGGGTGTCGATCCAGCTGTCGCCGATGCTGGTGACCTTCAGGCCGCTCGCGGCCGCCCAGTCGGTGACCGTCTTCACCTGCGCGGCGGTCACGCCGAACTGGGACTGGATCTGCGCCGGGGTCAGGTACTTGTGGTAGTCCGGGCTGCTCGGGTCGGCGACCGCCTGCGCCAGGGCCGTCATCTGGTCCTGGTTCTGCCCGGCCAGGAAGATCCGGGTGCTGATGGTCTGCGACGCCGGGACCGCGCCCTTCTCGGCGCTCGGCGTGGCCCAGGACGGCTGGGTGTTCGCCAGCGCGACCCGGCCCAGCGAGTCGGCGTTGCCGTTGTTCGTGGTGTCGTTCGTCTGGGCGTAGGCGGTCGACATGCCGAACGCGGCGACGACCGCCGTGGCCATCGGTATGGAACCGATGGTCAGTATCTTCGAACGCTGCTTCTTTGCGGCAGATGACATGGTGGTGAGACAACTCCCCGAGAGATGTTTGATGCGTGGACGGTGCGGGTGCCGATCGGTTAGCCCTGGGCCCACCCGCCGACGCTGTCGTGGGTGAAATGGGTGAGTGAGCGACCGACGGCAACGCGGCGGACTGCGGGTATCGACAGCCGGCCAGCCCCCGGTACATGCGTGTCGCACGCTCGTACCACTGTCGTCTTCGTCGCTTTCACCTCCCCCGTATGCCGTGTTCGGCGAGCGTGGCGAACGCTTGCCTGGACATGTGTCGGCGCCAGTTTCCAGGTTTGGTGTTGAATACCTGTTGAACAAGGGTTTGGGGAAGGGGCACGGGGGTGAGCTCTACCGTTTGGTTCGGGCTGTTGGGCCCGGTGGACATCCGGCTCGACGGTGTCCCGGTTCCGCTGCCGTCGGCGCGGACCAGGGCTTTGTTGGCCGCGCTGCTGTGTCAGCCCAACCGGGTGGTCAGCGTGGACGGGCTGGTGGACGCGGTCTGGGGCGCCGATCCGCCGGACGGCGCGCTGACGACGTTGCGCAGCCACGTGATGCGGCTGCGCCGGTGCCTGGGCCCGGAGGCCGGCCGGTTGCAGACCGCGGCGCCGGGTTACCGGCTCCTGCTCGATCCGGCCACCGAACTGGACACCAGGATGTTCGTGGCCCGGCACCAGGCCGGCCAGCTGGCCGCGGCGGCCGGCGACTGGCGCTCCGCGGCCCGCTACGCCGCCGAGGCGCTGGCCCTGTGGCGCGGCGAACCGCTGGCCGACGTGCCCTCCGAACAGCTCCAGCTGGACGAGGCGGCGGCCTGGGCCGAGCTGCGGGTGGAGGCGATCGAGCTGCGGGCCCGCGCGGACATCTCGCTGGGCCGCCCGGCCGACGCCGCGGCCGCGATGCGCCGGCTGGCCGCCGACCATCCGCACCGGGAACCCGCCTACGCGCTGCTGATGGCCGCGCTGGCCGCCGCCGACCGGCGGGCCGAGGCGCTTCAGGTGTACCGGCTGCTGCGCACCGTGCTGGTCCGCGACCTGGGCATGGAACCGAGCCCTGAGTTACGTGCCCTGCAACAGCGGATCCTGGCCATGGACGACAGCGCGGACGACGCGGATGACGTGGATGACGCGGGCGGGAACGGCGACGGGAACGGCGACGGAACAACAGGTGACTCGACGCCGCGGGACGAAGCGGGCATCGCCTACGTCGCCTGGCCGCCGCCGCACACGCTGCCCCGCGACGTCGCCGACTTCACCGGCCGCGGTGAGCAGCTGCGCCACATCACCGACGCGGCCGCCGGACTCGCGGACCCGCACACCGCCTTCGCCGCGGTCATCGACGGCATGGCCGGCATCGGCAAGAGCGCACTCGCGGTGCACGCGGCCCACCAGCTCAGCGACCGGTTCCCGGATGGCCAGCTATATGCCGACCTGCTCGGCACGTCACCGGAACCGGCCGAGCCGCGCGCCGTTTTGGCGTCGTTCCTGCGTCTGCTCGGCATATCGCCGGCCGAACTGCCGGAGCCGGACATGGAGCGGGCAGGGCTGTACCGCAGCCTGCTGGCCGGCCGCCGGGTGCTGGTCGTGCTCGACGACGTCCGCGACTCCCGCCAGCTGGCCCCGCTGATCCCCGCCACCCCCGGCTGCGCGCTGTTGGCGACCACCCGGGACCGGCACGTCGGCATCGCCGGCGCGATGCGACTGTCACTCGGCACCCTGACCCTGCCCGAATCGCACGCCTTGCTCACCGGCATCGTCGGCCCCGACCGGACGGTCGAGGAACCTGAGGCGACCGACGAACTCCTGGCCGCCTGCGCCGGCTCACCGTTGGCCATCCGGGCCGCCGGCGGCCGCATCAGCGCCCGCCCCACCTGGCAGATCGCCGACCTCGCCACCCGTGTCGGCGTCCCCGGACGGCGGCTGGACGAACTCAGATTCGCCGACCACGACGTGCGGGCCGGGTTCGAGGCCGGATTCGCGGCGCTCGCCGGGCTCAGCGACTCTGCGTTCGGTGCCGGCTCGGGTTCTAACTCCAGCTCCGAGAACACGCTGGCGATCTCGTTATGCCAGCTCGGATTGTGGAGCGGCGGGGAACTGGGTCTATCAGTCGCGGCAACCCTGCTGGGTCGCCCGGCCCCGGAAACCGAGGAGATCCTGGAGCGCCTGGTCGACCTGAACCTGCTCCAAGCACCGCGACACGGCCGCTATCTCCTGCACGACCTCGTCCGGGAATTCGCGGCGGAGAAGGCCCAGAACCTGCTGACCGAGGAGCAACGCCGAGCGGCCGCCGAGCTGTGGCGGCTGCCCCGTGCGCGGTCGGTGAAAACACCTAGCTCAAGGAAGACCCCTAGCTCAAGTTGAACGTGCTGCCGCTCATGTCCTGGCCGTTGATCAGGTTCTTCACCGGCGCGTTCACGGTGAGCACCACGTTGCCCGAGCCCGTGACCGTCTGCTGCCAGGTCCTGAGGTCCTGAGCGAACTCCGCGTCCTGTTCGGCGGCGGCGGCCAGTTCCCCGGCCAGCGTGCTGACGTCCTCGGCGGAGGCCGGCAGCTCCGGGGCGGTTCCCCGGTGCCCGGTGATCAGGGCTTTGAGGGTGTCCCAGGCCTTGGAACCGGCGTCGGTGGCGATGCCGTCGAGCAGCTTCGTCAGCGCGGCCGTGAGCATGGTCGGGGTGAGTATCGGATCCATGTCAGCCTTCGTCGGTATTCCGGGAATGTGGGTCCTGTCATCCTATGCTGGGACCGTGGCAGACCCAGAGGACCAGCGGCGGACCTGGAACACCGACGTCTCGGCCCCGGTGCACAATCTTGTGCAGGGCGAACGGTTCGACAACGCGACCATAAACATCACGACGGTGCACGAGGCCGCTCCGGCGCGCCCCGCGCTGGGCGTCCCCGTGATGCTGCCGGCCGCCTACGGGCCCTACACCGACCGGTTCGCCGTGCACGAGCGCCTGGACCGGATGGTGGCCGAGAACGACGTCGGCATGGTCCTGCTCGGGGGAGTGGCCGGCGTCGGTAAGTCGACGACCGCCGTTCACTACCTCAAGCACTGCCTGGAAGACGACGCGGAGCGGTTCCGCGGCGGCGTCTACTACGCCGACCTGGGCGGCCGTAAGGCCGGTCTCGGTGCGTCCGTGGCCGACGCCCTGGAGAGCTGGCTCATCGCCAAGGGCATGCCGGCGTCGGAGGTGCCGGCCAGCCTCACCGCGCGTTCGGATCTGTTCCGTCAGCTCACGGCGGGCAAGCCGGTCGCCGTCCTGATCGACGACCCGGTGAGCGCCGCCCAGGTGAAGTCGCTGCGCCCGACGTCCCCGGGCAGCCTGGTGCTGGTGACTTCGCATCGGGAGTCGGAGGACATCCAGATAGAGCACGCGGCCCAGTTCGTGCCCGTGCCGATGCTGGATCCCGGCTTCGCCTTGGAACTGCTGACAAAGCTGGTCGGAGCCGACCGCCTCTCGGCGGAGCCGGAGGCCTTCGGACTGTTGGCCGCCTTCAGCGGCGGGCTCCCGCTGATGCTGCACGTGATCGCCGCCGAGGTGAAGCGATGGGACAGCGCCGGGGAATTGGCCGCCCGCCTGGTGGACATCCGCACCCGGCGGCAGACTTCGAGCCGGCTCATGAATATGGGCGGCGATCACTCGGTAAACGCGGCGCTGGAGCTGAGCGTCAGCGGCCTGCCGGAGCCGGCCCGCGTCCTGCTGTGGAGCCTGGCGGCCAATCCCGGCGGCGAGTTCGGGCCGGATCTGGTGACCTTCCTGGACGGGGACTCCGGCGCGCTGGCCGACCTGGTCGCCGCGGGTCTGGTCAGCGTGCTGCACGAGCCGGGCGTGCCCCGTCCGCGGCGGCGCTGGCGCATGCACGCCCTGGTCCAGGACTTCGTGTGGTCGACGGCGCAGGACGATCTCGGCACGTTCACCGCGTTGCAACAGAGGATCCTCGGTTTCTACCTACGCCGGACCGCCATGGCCGACCGCGCCCTGTCAAAGCGCTGGCACAGCAGTCCGGACTTTCCGGACCAGCCGCCCTTCACCGACCCGGTGGCCGCCCTGGCCTGGCTGGGAGCGGAGCAGGTCAACCTCAGGAACGCCGTCTTCACCGCGTACGATCTCGACGAACACGACGTCGTCTGGCAGCTGTGCGAGGTGCTGTGGGGCCTGTACTTCGCGACCAACCCCTTCGGCGACTGGATCGACACCCACGAGAAGGGCATCGACTCCGCGCAGCGCATGGGGAACAAGGAAGCCGAGGCGCGCCTGCGGTTGCAGCGTGCCTTCGCTTACTACAACCAAGAGGACATCGAGCAGGCTCTCGAAGAGTTCCAGCAGGCGCTTCCAGTCGCTGAGGACAGCGGCAGCGCCCGGGTCATCGCCGCGACGGTCGAGTCGATCGGGCTGGCCGATCTCAAGCTCGGTCGGCCGCAGGACGCCCTGGAGAAGTTTGATCGGGTCCTGACTCTGGTCGCGGGTGACAGCGAGGCGATCGGCAACGCCGAGCGTCATCGGGCCCGCACGCTCGGGGCGCTCGGTCGTCGTGGCGAGGCCATCGACGTGCTGACGTCTCGCGCGATCCCCGCTTACGAGCGTGCGGCCGAGGAGAAGGCCGACGGCAGCAACGCCCACAACGTGGCGCGGGCACTGGTCGCCCTCGGCGAGTTGCTGGTCGCCGACGGACGGGCCGGGCAGGCGTTGGTGCCGCTGGACCGGGCCGTCGCCGAGTTCGACCGGCTGGGCAAGCCGTTGCACGGTGCCGAGGCGCTGGTCACGTCGGCGTCGGCGCACGCGGCGCTCGGCGATGTCGACCAGGCGAGTGCGGCGTTGGACCGAGCCGCCGAGGACTATGAGGCGGTGGGTTCGCGCAAGGCGGCGGAGATTCGGGCGCGGCGAGCAGAGCTCGGGAGCGGTGTCACAGAATCCTGATGTACAGAGCCCTGATGTGTAGAGCCCTGATGTATTAGGGGCGCTGCTGTCGGCCGCTGCTGACGATCTCGTTGTAGAGCACTGATGCCAAGACCGCCGGGTCTTGCCCGGGGGCCGCGTACCGGACGATCTCGGTGCCGTCACGCAGCCGTAGCCGACAGCGGTCGGCCTCGACCAGACCGGCGACGGTGAGGCCGGGCAGCCGTTCGAAGGCGCGCGCCGCCCAGTTTTCCGGCGCTTCGTCCGCGTCCCGGATCAGGACGTCCGCCATCTCCGCGGCGCGCCCGGTCGGCTGGGTCGCGTCGACGACGAGGTGCGCGCCGTGCCGCGGGGTGGTGGCGTGATCGACTGCTGACGGGAAGCGCTCCACGCGTCCTTCGACGACGCGTGCCCACAGCGGCGAGACGCGTTGCCGGTGGTGATGGAGTACTGGGACGGGCTCCGGTATCGCCGGCCACGGCGGCTCGGGGAGTTCCAGTAAGCCGTAGAACAGGGTTCTGAGTAGTTCCAGCGAGCGTCCGGGGAAGGAAGTGACGCTGCCGGTGACGTCGGCGTACTCGGTCGGCGTGTGGGTGTGGATCGCCTTCTCTATTTGGTCGCGCAGGGACGAGCCCGGTACCAGGCGCGGCGCTTCGTCGGCGAAGCGGGCGATCGGCGACTCGGGGTCCAGCGCGTCGGTGGGGAAGGTGGCCAGGATGGTCGGGACGCCCAGGGCGGCGGCATAGAAGGGGACTGATCCGTGGTCGCCGACCAGGGCGTCGGCGGCGAGCAGCGCGGCCCGCCAGTCGAACGGCGGGACCAGCAGGAGGCCGCCCCGGCGGGCGTGGGCCAGGACCCGCTCGACCTCCGCGCGGCCGTGCGCGTGCCCGACGTTGGGGTGGACGACGGCGGCGACCAGGTAGTCGTCCGCCGGCAGCTCGGCCACCAGCCGCTCGACCAGGGCGAGCTGCTGCCCGAACAGCGAGCGGGGACCCCAGGTGGTGTTGACGACGATCAGCCGGCGGCCGCCGCGCAGCCCAAGGGCGGCGCGGTAGAGGTCACGGTCGGCGGCGCTCTCCAGCAGTCGGTCGAAGCACGGGTCGCCGGCGACCACCGCGGTATGGGCGACGGTCGGCGCGGCCTTACGGAACCGGTCCAGCTGCTCGAAGTGCGACAGTATTTGGGCGGTCGCGATCGGGGTGCCTTCGTGCAGGACCCACGGCTCCGACAGGCCGAACACCGCTCGGTTCGGTTTGGTTCGGTTCGGTTTGGTTTGGTTTGGTTTGGTTTGGTTTGGTTTGGTTTGGTTTGGTTTGGTTCGGCTCGGCTCGGCTCGGCTCGGCTCGGCTCGGCTCGGCTCGGCTCGGCTCGGCTCGGCTCGGCCATATCAAGGTATTTATTATAGCCCATGCCGTGCGGCAGGACGACGACCGGCGCCTTGAGCTCCCACAACGGACCACCGTGGCTCGCGGTCACGGCGAGCCCGAACCGTTTCTCGCACGCGGCCTGCCAGTCCAGATCGACGACTCCGTGCTCGGCGAACAACGCCGCCACCCCGTCCCGGAACGGCGACGACCCCGGGCACGTGAACGCCAGCCCGACACGGGCATCTCCGCTGAACGCCGGCAGGACGTCCAGCAACCGCGTCGCGGCGGTGACGTTGTGGACGACCAGCAGGACCGACTGCCTCACCCCCGAGGGGAAGGTGTTCCACACCAGAGCCTCGTCCCCGTAGGGAACACGCTCCCACCTCGGTAAATCCACCCTGGAACTCCTTAGCCGATCGTATGGTCACGATAGCGTGCGCGCGGACCAGTCCGGCGGATAAGGAGGAGCGCGACGGGGACGGCGGCCAGGCCCGCGAGCCCGCAGACCCAGAACGCACTGTGGAATCCGCTGTTCAGCGCCGCGGCCGTGGTGGTGTGGCCCCGGCCGAGCAGAGCGCGGGAGCGCGCGGCCGCCACGGTGGACGCGACGGCGATGCCGATCGCGCCGCCGAGCTGTTGGGAGGAGTCGATGAGCCCGGAGGCGACTCCCGCGTCGTGCTCGGTGACGCCGACCAGGGCGCCGATCGATACCGGGATGAACACCCAGGTGACGCTGCCGGTCAGGAACAAAGGACCGGCGAGGTGCCCCCAGAAGCTCCCATGCGTGGGTGCCTGGGTCGCCCAGAGGATCCCGGAGGCGGTGAGGGTCATCCCGACCGCCATCACGACCTTGGCCGACAGGCGGGTGACGAGCACCTGTGCGGGACCGGCGAGCACCACTCCGGTCAGGCCGACGGTGAGCCAGGCCAGGCCGGTCTTCATCGCGGAATACCCAAGTACCTGCTGCATATAGAGGGTGCCGATGAAGATGTAGCCGTAGAAGCTGGTCCCGAGCAGGAACCCGACCGCGTTGGACCCGGCCAGGGTCCTGAGCCGGAACAATCGCAGCGGCAGCAGTGGCGCCTCCGCCTTGGCCTCGATGACCACGAACGCGACCAGCAGAGCCGCCGCGGCGGCCAGCAGTGCCAGCGTCCGGACGGCTGTCCACCCGACGGTCGGCGCCTGCGAGATCGCGTAGACCAGGATCACCAGGGCCCCGGTCACGGTGACGGCGCCGAGCGGGTCGTACCGGCGGCCGGCGTCGGGCCGTCTGCTCTCCGGCAGCACGCGCCGGGCCAGCAACAAAGCGATCCCGCCGACAGCGACGTTGAGGTAGAAGATGTACGGCCAGCCCGCGTACCGGGTGAGCGCACCGCCGGCCAACACGCCGACGGTCGCGCCGCTGGCGCCGATGGCGCCCCACAGCCCGAGTGCCTTGTTGCGCTCGGCACCCTCGGTGAACATGTTCATCACGATGGACAGCGCGGCGGGCAGCACCATGGCCGCGCCCAAGCCCTGGACCCCGCGCATGATGATCAGGAATGTGGCGCTGGGGGCGAGCGCGCACGCGAGCGAGGCCGCGGTGAACAGCGCCAGCCCGGCCATGAACATGCGCCGGCGGCCGAGCAGGTCCGCGGCCCGGCCGCCGAGCAGCAAGAACCCGCCGAAGGTGAGCGCGTAGGCACTCACCACCCACTGGAGGTCGGACTCGGCGAAATGCAGTTTGGCGCCGATGGTCGGCAGGGCGACGTTGACGATCAACATGTCCACCGCCGTCATGAAGTACGCCACGGCGAGCAGCGAGAACGCCCGCCATCGGCGCACCTCGCCGCCGATACCGGTGTCGTTCCTGGTCTTTGTCACGGTCACGGGTGCCTCCGGTGTTCCTGGTGAAAGACTTCGCTCAGCGCGAGGTAGAGGTAGCGGCAGAAGTAGAGGTAGAGGCGTTGGTCGAGGTGTAGACAGAGGCGTAGGCGAGGATCACGGACCCGTTCCGCAGCCTTTTCTCGTCAATGAGCTCCAGGCCGAGCCCCGAGGTGTCCACGTCCTCGAAGAGCCGTTGTCCCGAGCCGACCACCACGGGCATGATCCAGAAATGGAACTCGTCGATCAGCTGATCGCGCACGAGTGTCTGGTCGAACCGGCTGGTGCCGTACTTGATGAGGTCCTTGCCGGGCTCGTCCTTCAACCGGGCGACGGCCTCGGACGGGTCGGGCCCGAGCAGGGTGGCGTTCCAGGTCGTCTCGGTCAGCGACGTCGACGCGACGTATTTGGGCATGACGGTGATGAGGTCGTTGTACGGGTTGCCGGTGGTCTGGCCCCAGTTCGCCAGGAACTTCTCGTACGTCACCCGGCCCATGACGAACGCCTCGTAGCCGCCCAGCTGCTCCAGGGCCAAGGCGGATGACTCCTCGTCGAAGCGGGCCCAGCGCTCGGGTGCTTCGATGACGCCGTCGAGGGAGACCAGGGTCGATTCGATGAGCTTGCGCATTGCCGTCCTCCTGAATGATCGCTTGATCTTCAGGACAAGGACGAACGGCGGCCCGCGAAACCGGACACGCGCCGCTAAGAAGTTTTCAGGCTCTCGATCCGCCGCTCGAAGGCCGTGCGCTCGGCCGCGCTGCGGGCCAGCGCGATGGCGCGCTCGTAGTCCTCCCGCGCCGCGGCGTCGTGCCCGGCCCGCCGTTCCAAGTCGGCCCTGGCCGCCCAGTAGAAGGGGTAGCGGGACAGCTTCGGCTCGTCGGCCAAGGCGATCAGCTCACGTCGGCCCTCGTCGACGCCGTCCCGTTCGGCCACGGCCAACGCGTGGTTCAGCGCCACGACGGGGCTCCACGACTGTCGGGCGAGGATCTGGTAGAAGCCGACGATCCGGTCCCAGTCGGTCTCCTGGACCGACGGCGCGATCGCGTGCTCACAGGCGATGCCGGCCTCCAGATGCCAACGGGAGAGGTGATCCCCGCTGGCCGCGCGGGCCAGGTGCGTCAGACCGCGCTCGATGCGGGTCCGGTCCCACCGGCTTCGGTCCTGGTCTTCCAGGGGGACGAACACCCCGTGCTCGTCCAGGCGCGTCGACAGGCGAGCGGTGTTGAAACAGAACAGGGCGGCCAGGGCGTGCACGTCCGGATGCGCCGTCGCTTTGGTGGCCGGCAACAGCTCGGTGAGACGCAGCGCGTCCTCACACAGGAAGGGACGCACCGGGTCCTGTGGGTTGCTGCCTTGGTAGCCCTCGTTGAACAGCAGATACAGCGATCGCAGGACAGAGTCCCGCCGGGTGTCGATGTCAGGCAGGTCGTCCACCTCGGGCAGCCGGCCCAACCGGCGCAGTCGGCCGCGGCCCCGGTGCAGGCGCCGGTCGATGGTCTGCGTGTCGACCAGGAAGGCCTGGCCGATCTCCTTGGGCGACAGACCGCACAGCCAGCGCAGGATCAGCGTCATATGCGTCTCGCGGGTCAAGCCGGGATCGCAGACCGCGAACATCATGGCCAACTGGCTGGCGTCCTCGGCGGCCGGGGCCAGCGCCGCCTCGATCGTGTCGGTGAGCGCCGTGGTCGTGGCCAGCTCGGGCAGGAAGGAGCGGCGGCGCTGCTCGCGCCGGATGATGTCGACGGCCCGGTTGTGGGCCGACCGGATGATCCACGCCTTCGGGTCGCGCGGCAGCCCGAAGCGCCAGGCGTGCATGGCACTGACCAGCGCGTCGTGGACCACGTCCTCGGCGAGCGGGATGTTCGCCGGGCCCAGGACCTGGATCAGTGCGCTGACCAGGTGCGCGTACTCCTTGCGGAACAGATCCTCGACGAGTTCCTTGGAGGAGTCGGCGCTGGAGGAGCCCGCGTTGGAGGAGTCGGCGCCGGGGGGGTCGGCGCCGGGTGGCCCGTCGGTCACGATCGTCAGATCCGATGGTCCTGGACCGGCCGCACCTCGACGGAGCCGCCGAACTCGTAGGTCGGGCAGGTCCGGGCCACGTCGACGGCGTCGTCCAGGGAGTCGGCCTCGATGATCATGCTGCCGGTCACCAGGTCCTTGGACTCGGCGTAGGGGCCGTCGGTGACGAGGTCGTGGCCGCGAACCGTGGCCCCGGGGTTGTCCAGCGCCGCGCCGCGGCCGCCGCGCCCCTGTCGGGCCAGTTCGTCGGACCAGCGGTACCACTTCTCGACGTGGGCCTGAAGCTCCGAGGGGGACAGGTCGCGGCTTGAGACGGCGCCGCCCCGAAAGATCAGCATGAACTTGCTCCGCAGAGCGTGGTCCTCGCCTTCAGGCTCCGGAATCATGGCCCCACGATAACCGCCGCCGGGGTCGCACACTTGCTGTCTGCGCTGCGCGCCGCGAGGGGTGTTTGGGGGTGGGTTCTTTTTGGAGGGCTGGGG
>NZ_JAAFZA010000135.1 GCF_015356865.1 Catenulispora pinisilvae | reverse complement strand
GGGGCCGGGCTGGGGGCGATCGCGTTCCGCTGGCTGATCAAGACCTTCACGCAGGTCTTCTCCGGCCACGCCGACTACTCGGCCGCCGGTCACAGCGCCAACCCGCACGTGCCGTGGCTGGGTGTGTGGTTCGTGCTGTTAGCCCCGGTGCTCGCCGGACTGCTCTACGGACCGCTGGTCTACAAGTTCGCGCCCGAGGCGCGCGGGCACGGTGTGCCGGAGGTGATGTACGCCGTGGCGCGCAAGGGCGGCCGGATCGCCCCGCAGGTCGCCGTGGTGAAGTCGCTGGCGTCGGCGTTGTGCATCGGTTCGGGCGGGTCGGTGGGCCGGGAAGGCCCGATCGTGCAGATCGGCTCGGCCCTGGGTTCCACCTTCGGCCGCGTCGTCGGAGCCGGGGAGGACCGGATGCGGCTGCTGGTCGCCTGCGGTGCGGCCGGCGGGATCGCGGCCACGTTCAACGCGCCGCTGGCCGGGGTGTTCTTCGCGATGGAGCTGATCTTGACCTCCTTCGCCGCCGAGGGCTTCGGGATGGTGGTGCTGTCCTCGGTGACGGCCTCGGTGATCGGCCGGGCGGCGTTCGGGAACGTGCCGTTCCTGGTGCTCCCACCGTTCCACACCGCGCGCCCGAGCCAGCTGCTGCTGTTCGCCGCGCTCGGCGTCCTGGCCGGTGCCGTCGGCGTCGCCTTCTCCAAGATCCTCTACGCGATCGAAGACCTCTGCGACTGGGCCTGGCGCTGGCCGGAGTGGGCCCGCCCGGCTGTGGGCGGGCTGCTGTTGGGCGTGCTGTTGCTCCTGCTGCCGGAGATGTACGGGGTCGGATACCCGGTGCTGGGCAACGCGGTGGCCGGCAAGTACGCGATCGGGTTCCTGGTGCTGCTGCTGGTCGGGAAGATGGTGGCGACCAGCCTGACCATCGGGATCGGCGGTTCCGGCGGGGTGTTCGCCCCGAGCCTGTTCCTGGGCGCGATGCTCGGCTCGGCCTTCGGGATCCTGGCCCACGACGTCTTCGGCGCCGCCGCCGGCGGTATCGGCTCCTACGCCCTCGTCGGGATGGGCGCGGTGTTCGCCGGCGCCGCGCGGGCCCCGATCACCGCGGTGGTGATCATGTTCGAGCTGACCGGGGAGTACTCCATCATCGTCTCGCTGATGGCCGCGATCGTCCTGGCCACGCTGACCGGCAAACTGCTCACCGGGGACACCATCTACACGCTCAAACTCCGCCGCCGCGGCATCGACCTGACGGCCCCCGCGCCCACCTCCCCGTTCGCCGGCATAGCGATCGGAGCGGTGATGGAGCCGGTTCCGGCGTCGTTGCCCGCGACCACCTCGCTGTCGCAGGCCGCTGACACGCTCGCGGCCTCACGGCACGGCGCGCTGCCGGTGACGGCCGCCGACGGGTCCTTCCTCGGCGTGGCCTCCGCCCGCGAAGTCGCCGAGGTACTGGCCGAGGGCGGCCGGGGCGGCGAGGAGATCGGGCACGTGGCCCACGTTCCCCATCCGCTGCGGGCCGACGCCGAACTGAGCGCGGCACTGGACGCCTTGGTGTCCGCCGATCCGTGGGGTCTGCCGGTGATGGACGCCGCCGGGACCGGGCTCTCCGGGTGGATCACCCACCAGGCGGTGCTCGCCGCCGCGCATCGCCGACCGATCGCGGCCTCCGCGCCGAGTTGAGCGATCGCGGCTTCCGCACAGCATCGATCAAGACCCTGAGTCAGGCGTCGAGGCCGGTTTCGCGCCGATCGAGTTCGGCCTGGAGCCGGCGCCGCAACCCATCAGTGATCCGCTCCTCGGCGAACAGCTTGCGCAACTCGGCACCCTGAACGCTGAGCACGTCGCGGCGCAGCGTGGCCAGGTCCTCCAACAAGGAGGCGTCGGTCTCCGGGTCCAGGCGCTCGGCGTAGCGGGCCCGCAGCCGGAGCACCGCCGAGGCGTTCGCCGGGCCGGCCACCGCCAACTCGTCCAGATACTCCACCACCGCGCGGTCCATGGCCGACCGCGCGGCTTCCTCCTTGGCCGCGGCCCGCTCCGGCGCGACGGCCAGCCCGGAAGTCCGCACCACCCCGGCCAGGCTCAGGCCCTGCACCGTCAGGGTCGCCGCGACCACAGCCGTGGTCAGCACCAACACCAGCGGCCGCCCCGGCAGCGACGCGCCGTCGTCGGCGGCCAAGGGAATCGACAGCGCCGCCGCCAGCGGCATCACCCCGCGGGTCCCGGCCCAGGTCACCACCCGGGTCAGCGGCCAGGTCGGATACCCCCGGGTCGGCCGGGCCAGGGCCGTCGTCGGCCATACCCACAGCATCCGGACCCCGATCAGAGCCGCGGCCAGTACCGCCGCGTGCACCGGCCACCACCGATCGGCAGAACCCAGATCCCGCACCAACGCCGGCAGTTGCAGGCCGATCAGCGAGAACACCACCGACTCCAGGGCGAACACCAGCACTGCATAGACGCTGTGCACATGAAGCCGGGTCCGGGCATCGGTGATCCGGTGCCCGACGCTGCCGGCGACCACCCCGGCCACCACCACCGCGGTCACCCCGGACACATGGATGCTCTCGGCCAGCAGATAGGCCGTATACGGGGTCACCAAAGCGATCACCGTCTCCAACACCGGATCAGTGATCGACGAACGCAGAAACGCCACCGCGGCGGCCAGTCCCGCACCCACCGCCAAACCACCGCCGGCCAGCACGAAGAACTTCCCCACCCCGCCGAGCACACCCACCGACCCGGCGGCCGCGCCCGCCACCGCCACCTTGAACAACACCAGCGACGTCGCGTCGTTGAACAAGCTCTCCGACTGCACCAGCACCTGGATCCGGCCCGGCAACGGCAGCCGCCGCCCCAACGCCGTCACGGCCACCGGATCCGTGGAAGCCAGCACCGCCCCCAGCACGAACGCCATCGCCGCCGACAACCCGGTCAACGCCCACGCCAACGACGCCACCACCGCGGCCGTGGCCAGCACCAGGCCCAGCGCCAGAACCAGCACCGGCACCCACACCCGCCGCAGCTCCCGCGCCGAGATCTCCTCCGCGGAGGCGTACAACAAGGGCGGCAACACCACCGAGGCGATCACGTCCGGAGCCACATGCACCGTCGGCGCCCCGGGGACCAATGCCACGCCGATCCCGGCCAGCACCAGCAACGACGGCGCCGGGATCCCCCACCGCCCCGCGAAGGTCGCCACCGCCGTTCCCAGCACCACCAACGCCAGCACGATCACCACGGCATGCGACACGGTCAGCCCCAAACAAGTCGTCGGGTCCGACACCGGTGGCAGGTATCGGGAGGATCCCCGAGCCGACCAGACTTCCCGGCACACCGGCACCGAGCCTATTGATCAGCAAACGAGTTCGCTACGGGAATCTCACGAACCACTCATGACTTCGCTCACCATCGGACGCACTCGGACGCGCTCAGGCGCACTCGGCCGCACCCGGGCCCGACCGAATTTACACAGTTAGCTGTACAGTCAGCTGTTCAAGTGATTGACTGAGGCCATGACGGAAGACGACAGGCCCGCGGCCGCCACGGTGGCCGGCGACCTCCGCGTGGTCCTGGCGCAGCTGGTGCGCCGACTGCGCGAGCAGGCCACGGGCAGCGACTTGACGAAGTCGCAGTCCGCCGTGCTCAGCCGGCTCGAACGGGACGGGGCCAGCACGACCACCGAACTCGCCCGGGCCGAGGGCCTGCGTCAGCAGTCGATGGCCGCCATCGTCGCGGCGCTCGACGGCGCGGGACTGGTCAGCGGCTCGCCACACCCGAAGGACGGGCGCAAGACGATCCTGGATCTGACCGAGAAGGCGCGTGCGGAGTTCCGTGCCGGGCGGCTGGCCAAGGAGGACTGGCTGACCCAGGCGATGAGCTCCGAGCTCAGCCCGGCCGAGATCGAGCAGCTGCGCGCCGCCGTCGAACTGATCCGGCGGCTCACGAAGGCCTAGCGGCCCAGCGTCTAGCGGCCCAGAGTGCTGGCACCCGCGCTCGAACGCGCCGTCGCACACCTCAGCACACGAATCAGCACGCAATTCAGCACGCAAATCAGAACCCGAATCAGCACACGGATCAGAACTCGAACCCACGAGAGGGATACCACCATGCCGTTTTCCGCTGTCGACACCGACACCGCTCTGATCGTCGTGGACCTGCAAGCCGGGATCGTCGGGCTGCCCCTGGCGCATCCGGTGGAAGGCGTCATCGCCCGTTCCACCGAGCTCATCGGCGCCTTCCGGCGGCACGGGCTGCCGGTCGCGCTGGTGAACGTCGCGGGTGCCCCGCCCGGACGCACCGAGCGCGGCACCAACGGCGGCGGTCGTATCCGGCCCGAGGGCTGGACCGACCTGATCCCCGAGCTCGACCAGCAGCCGGACGACATCGCGGTCACCAAATACGCGCGCAGCGCCTTCTCCGGTACCGACCTCGCCGCACAGCTGCGGGCGCGCGGCGTCACGCAGGTAGTGGTGGTCGGCATCGCCACGGGCAGCGGCGTGGAGTCCACCGCGCGTTCCGCCCACGAGGACGGCTTCCACGTCAGCCTGCCGGTGGACGCGATGACCGACGGTTCGCCGGACACCCACGAGCACAGCGTCACGAAGGTGTTCCCGAAGATCGCCGAGACCGGCACCACCGCCGAACTGCTGGCGCTCCTAGAGGGCAGCCGCCCGTGAGCGCGCCGACTGTCACCAAGCCGAACACCCGGGGCGGCACATCAGAACCCTGAGCAGCCCGGTCACTACATCGCATCGGCGCTCAACGCCACCGCGGCCATCCGCAGCCGCGAAGCCTTGATATGCCGCGAGGTCAGGTGCGCGCCGATACTCAGAGCCGCCAGCCGGATGCTGAGGCCGAGCAGCGTGCCCTGATGCGTGCCGGTGCAGACGGCGAGCAGGGCCGCCAGCACCGTGAAGAGCACCGCCCACAACCGCGTGAGCTCAAGCTGCGACTGCCGGAACGCGGGGCGCCCCCAGACCTCGCGCGGCACCCGCTGCCGGGCCAGGCCGAGGGTGAAGGGCTGGCGCAGCGCGATGGTGCCCCAGGCGGTGATGGCCAGCCAGCCGAAAGACAGGGCACTGCTCCAGTTGCCCAGCGACGCGTGCGGCTCGGCGAACCCGGCCGCGCCCGTCGCCGCGAAGAAAATCAGGGTACTGACATCTAGGATCAGCGCGTCGAGCGGGACGCCGCGGCGACGGTCCTGGATGAACAGGACGAGGGCGACCGCGAGACCGGCGAGCGCCGCCCAGGCCACCTCGGAGTTCGGGAAGACGGCGAACACGATCCAGCTCAGGAAGCCGCGCACGCCCTTCACCTTGCTCCAGACGGCATTCATGGCGTTCATGGGCACTCTCCAGACGTGTGGCGCAGGCGGCGTGGCATGGGGCTGTGCCCCTGCGAGAAACGCTAGGGAGCGGCGGGGTGAGCGCTCATCGCTCAGGTGGGGTGATTCGGGGTGCAGTGATTCGGGGTGCAGTGATTCGGAGTCGGGCGACTCAGGGTCGAGCGATTCTCACCGCGCCAACCCGGCCCGAGCAATCAGCCCAAGCTCCCGAGCACGCGCAACAGTCTCCGCCCGACTATGCGTATCAAGCTTCGTATACAAGCTCCGCACATGCGTCTTCACCGTGTTGCGCGAAACAGAGAGCTCGTCCCCGATCTGCGGCGCCGTCAAGTTGGTAGGCAAGTACCGCAGCACCCGAATCTCGCTCTCGCTCAGCGCTTCGACCAGCGCCGTCTGCGCGGAGCCGCGCGCGGGCACGCCACCCCCGGCCAACAGCGTCCGGACCTCCCCGACCAGCCGAGCATGCGAGGTGCGCCCCCTGGCATGCCGTTCGACCAGCTCCGCCACCGGATGCAGCAGGAAGCACAGCAGCGTGCTGCCCGCCTCGGCCTGATCGAGCGCGCGCTCCAAAGCGCCGTCGGCCGCGGCCCGCTCCCCCAACGCGTCACGGGCGAGGGCCTCCAGCAGGTACGCCTCTACCAGCCACGCCCGCCATCCCGGGTGGGCATCGGCGGCGAGGGCCGGGACGAGCTCGTCGAGCGCGCCGCGGGGGTCGTCGCGCGCCAGGCGGAGGGTGGCGGCGACGACGCGGACCAGGCCGCTGTCGCGCTCCGGCTCGTCGATCTCGGCGAGGGACTGCTCGGCCCGCGCGAGCTCCCCCAGGCGAATCAGTGTTCGTATGGACCAGGCGCGTACCGGGCGGGCGAAGGGGTGTGCCCCGGCCAGCTGGTCGGCCAGCGTCTCGGCGGTCTGGAAGGTGTCGAGGGCGTCGGCGGCCCGGCCGCGCACCAACTCCAGCTGGCCGCGGATGAACAGGGCCGCGAGCGCCGCCACCGCCTCGACCTCCGGCCCGATAGTCAGCCCGGCACGCCGCAGGTAGGACTCGGCCTCGTCGAGCCGGCCCTGCCAGGCCATCGCGCCGGCCGACGCCACACTCGCCACGCCGACCGCGACCTTGTCGGTCCACCCGTGCGACTCGGCCAGCTCGATAGCGCGCGCGGCACTGGTCTGCGCTTCCGGCGCCAAGCGCGTGGCCTCGATCGCGGACTTGTAGGCGAGCCCGGTGAACTCCAGATACGGCCGCCCGATCCGGCGGGCCAGCGCGATCCCCTCCTCCAGGTGCCGCGTCTGCGTCGGCCCGCCGCTCCAGCTGCTCGCGTACCCGAGCCCGATCAGCGCCACGGCGCGCAACTCCTCGCCCGAAGCGGGACGCGCGGCCCGCGGGTGTTCGGCCACGGTCCGAAGGCGCCGGGCCTGCTGAAGCTCCGCGTCCAGGTCCCCGCGCTGGCGCGCTGTCAGCAGCCTGACGATCCCGAGCAGCAGTTCGGCGCGGTCGCGGCGCTCGGCCGGCACCGAGGCCATGGCACGCTCGCTCTGGTTCAGGTGGCGCTCGGCCGTCTTCAGCGAGCCTCGGGTCAGTTCGTCCGCGGCGGCCACCGCAGCCAGCTCGGCGTCGCCGGCGCGCACCGCACCGGGAAAGCCTGCGAGCAGTTCGTGGACCGCCGCCTCCTGCCCGTCCAGATACAGCCCCGGCCAGTGGCTCACCAGCAGCTGCGCCGCCCGGCCCCAGTCCCGCGCGGCCTGCGCGTGGTGGATCGCCTCCAGCGAGCGGCCGTGTGCGGCGAACCAGCCGCTCGCGGTGCGGTGCAGTCCCACCACCTCGCCGGGCACCGCTCTGCGCAACTCCAGCGCCAGCAATTCGGCGAACATCGGGTGGTAACGGAACCGGGTCCGGTCCGAGTTCAGCGCGAGCACGAACGCGCCCGCCTCCTCCAGGTCCTGGAGCACCCGCTCCCCGTGACCGACTCCGCTCAGCAGCTCGGCGAGTTCCCCGTTGACCCACTCCAGAATCGAGGTGCGAAGCAGCAGCCTGCGAACGTCCTCGCTCTGCCGCTCCAGCACTTCGGCCAGCAGGTACTCGGCGACCGTCCGCTCGCTGCCGGAGAACTCGGCGGCGAACCGCTCCGGATCCGGGTGCCCGGCCAACGACATGGCAGCCATGCGTAGCCCGGCGGCCCAGCCTTCGGTGCGCTTATGCAACGCCGCCACCGCCGGCTCCGGGAGGTCCAAGCCGGCGCCGGTGAACAGCCGGCGCGCCTCGGCCAGGCTGAATCGCAGATCGGCCGCGCGGATCTCGACGAGGCCGCCCTCCAACCTAAGCCGATGCAGACCCAGGCGGACGTCGTGCCGGGAAGCCAGCACGAACCTCAAGTCCGACGCCGCCGATGCTGCCGATGCCGCGCGCAGAACCAGCAATTCCAGCTGCTGCAAAGCCGTCGGTCCCAGCTCGTGCACGTCGTCGACGACCAGCCACAGTGGTTCCCGCAACGGTGCCAGAGCGGTCAGCAGCCGCTCGACCAGCGCCCAACCGTCCGCGTCCGGCGCCGCCGAGACCGGCGGCACCAGGCGCGCGCCCGCGCCCGTCCGGCGCAGCGCGTCGAACACGGACACCCAGAACCGCTGCGGATCGCGCTCGCTGGAGCCCGCCGCGACCCAGGCGACCCGATCGCCGAGTCCGGACTCGGCGATCCAGGAGCGCAGCAACATCGTCTTACCGCTGCCGGCCGGAGCCGAGATGGCCGCGACACGCTTCGTCTCCGTCAGGGTTCGGGACAAGCCGGGCCTGGCCACCACGGACTGGGGGCCGCGGCCGCCGGCCTCGGTAACGCGCGACACGTCTCCATTATCGCGCCCGCCGGGATCATAGAACGCCATCAAGCCAGTCGTAGACGACCTGATTGCGAATCCGCGGCGCCATCGGGCCGCAATGTTCCTGGGCGCCTTCGGCCGCGGTGAAGGTGACGATCTGCTTGTCGGCATGCAGCAGCCGGTAGACCTGCGCCCCTTGCCCGGCGGCCGGCGTCACGAGTTCGTCGTCGTCATAGACGGTCACCAACGTCGGCGTGCTCACCTGCGCGGCAACGTCGGCGACGGTGAAGCGCATGAGCGTCGTGCCGAGGCCGTAGAGGTCGTCGAAGACCTTCCCGGCCCGGCCGGCGAGCAGCGCCTCCCGGGCGTAGGGCTCGGCGGCCTTGACCAGGTTGAACCGCTCGGTCGCGGTGAGCGCGGGAACGAACTTCTGCTGCCACAGGGCATTGATTTCCTGCTTGCTCAGGCCGTGGTCGAACAACGAGGTGATCTCCTTCTCCAGGGCCTGCCAGGAGACCCACAGACTCAGGAATCCGGGGTCGGCCACCACCGCGGCCAGCCGATGCTCGAAGGCGGCGGCGCGCACGACGAGCTCACCGCCCAGGCTCGAACCGCTGAGCACGATCCGGTCGCGGTCGACCTCCGGCCGGTCCCGCAGGTAGTCCACAACCGGCGTGATCACCTTTTCCCAGTCGGGGCGCAGGAATGCCTGGCGCTCGAACAGCATCGAGCCCTGCCCGGGGCCCTCGAAGATCAGGACGTTGTAACCGCGTTCCAGGGCGGCCGCCGCCCCGAAGGCCCACATCCGCACGTTCTGCGCGTCCTGGCCGTTGTTCAGGATGACCGTCGGGCGACGCCGCGCACGCTCGTCCGAACGCAGCAGGTAGCCGGGGAGGTAGCCGCCTTCGTAAGGGATGCGCACCGATTCGAAGGGGGTGTCCGAGAGCTGACAGAACAGATCCCAGCAGCGCTGCATGGCCGCGTAAGCGCCTGCCTCGGAAGCTCTGGCACTGGTGCCGAAGATGAAATACAGACACTGGTCGTAGTACGACGCGGCCCGCAGGTAGAGAGCACGTGCACTGACCCGGTGGCCGGCGGCCAGCTCGGCACCGGCTTGGCGATCGAGACGCGTCGCGAGCGGGAGGAAGGTGTCGTAGTAGGTCTGGTAGGAAGCACCCGATGCGTTGACGGCGTTCACGGCCGTGGCCAGTTCGCCGAACTCGGCCGAGCCGTATCCGGTCCCGCCGAACGCGAAGAGGGTGTCGAAGTCCAGATCCGGTTGGGTGAACAGGCCCTGCAACATCGGTGCACCGGCTGAAGCGGCGGGAACGGCTTGAACGGCTGAAGCCGCTGGACCGGCTGAAGCGGCCTGAGTCGCCGAAGCGACCGCAGCGGCCTGAGCAGTGCCGGCGCCGACAGCACCCGCGCCCAGCAAGACGGTCCCGGTGCCGCCGAGCACGCCCACGCGCAGCAACGATCTGCGAGTTGTAGCGCTGGGGGTCAGATTGGTGACCGGCTCGGAGGACATGTGAGGCTCCTTATATCGAGGGGCGTTCCGACCGACTCATCCTTTCCACGGCCGGGGTGAGCGGTCCTCACCCAGTCGGTATGACTTATCGCGCCGAGGGGGCGAGCAGTCCCAGGCTCCGCGCGCGGGCGACGGTGTCGGACCGGCTGTGCGTACCGAGCTTGGTGTACAGGCTGCGGATGTGGGTCCGGACCGTGTTGGGCGAGACGCCCAACTCGCCGCCGATCTCGCGGGCAGTGAGGTTGGTCGGCAGGTAGCGCAGTACCCTGATCTCGCTGTCGCTCAGCGGATCGGGCGCGGGCAGCTGCGCGGAGCAAGACGAGGAAGGCGAGGGCAGTCGCCGGGCGGCGAGCATGCTCTGGATCTCGGCGACCAGCCAGGCGTGTGCGGTACGCCGGGCGTGCCGCTCAAGCAGCTGCTCGGGCGGCGGGCACAGCAGGAAGTGCCACACCGCTCCATCGGGCTCGGCCAGGTCGAGCGAGCGCTCCAGCAGCCGTTCGGCGGCGGCGGTATCGCCGAGCGCGTCGCGCGCCGCCGCTTCCAGGACGAACGCCGCGACCCGCCACGTCCGCCGGCCGTAGCGCACGGAATCGTCGTCCTCGACCGGCGCCAGTTCCGCGATCGCGCCTTCGGGATCGTCTTGGGCCGCCTTCAAAGCCGCCACCGCGACCCGCACTTCCCCGCGCGCCCGCTCCTGCTTGTCGAGCCCTTCCACCATACGTTCAGCGCGTTGGATTTCGCCGAGACGCACCAGGGCGTGCAGCAGCAGCGCGCGTGTCGGTGCACTGAGATAGTACGGGCCGTCCAGATCCAACCGCGCCGTCAGCGACTCCGCGGCCCGCAACGCCGCCAGCGCCTCGGCGTCGCGGCCGCGCACCAGCTCCAGCATCCCGCGGATGTAGTGGATTCCCGCTCCTACCGAAGGCTCGGTCTCAACAGTGAGGGAGCGCTCCGCGAGGTGGAGCCAGGGTTCTGCTTCCTCCGGCCTGGCCCGCCAGACGAGCGCCACACCGCGGATGGCGTAGGCGATGGTCGCCGGCGGTTCGTCGGTCCAGCCATGCCGCCGGGCCAGTTCGATCACCTGCTCGGCGTGCGCTTGCGCGGCCGCGTCTCGTGAGCGCGCGACGTCCAGCGCCGCCAGGTAGGCCAGTCCGCTGAATTCGAGATAGGGCCGCCCCGTTCGGCGGGCCAGCTCGACGGCCCGCGTCAAGCGCTGCTGGGCCGGTGCCTGCCGATCCGTCCAGTCCTCGGTGATCGCGACGCTGATCGAGGCGAACGCGCGAAGATCGTCGCTCAGGCCGGAGTGCGTCGGGTCCGGCCCCTCCGCGACGTGCTGCACCCGGCGCGCCTCAACGATCACAGCCTCCTGATCGCCCCGTCGGCGAGCTGCCAGCAGGCGGGCCATCGAGAGCAGCATCCGGCTTTGACCGCGCCGGTCCGGAGCGACCGACGAAGCCCGCCGCTCGGCGACCCCGAGGTACCACTCGGCCGTCTCGATCACGCCGAACGCGGCCTCGTCGGCGGCGACCAGGATCGCGAGCTCCGCGTTCGCCGCCCGCACCTCGGCGGGGAAGGCCGTGAGCAGTTCGTGGATGGTGACGGCACGGCCGTCGAGGTAGAGGCTGGGCCAGGCGTCGGCGAGGAACGCGGCGGCCGACGCCCAGTCCTCGGCGGCTTGGGCGTGCCGCACGGCCTCTACGGCATGTCCGTGTTCTGCGAACCAGCCGGCGCAGGCACTGTGCAGGCCGGCGACTTCCTCCGGCGCTTCGCGGCGGAGTTCCTGCTGCAACAGGTCGGCGAACATCCGGTGGTAGCGGAACCAGGAGCGGCCGGCGTCCAGGGCGACGACGAAGGCGTTGGCCCGCTCAAGATCCTGAAGTATCCGCTCGGATTCGCCGCCGCCGGTCAACACGTCGGCGAGTTCGCCGTTGATCCGTTCGAGCACTGACGTGCGCAGCAGCAGACGCCGTACCGCGGCGTCCTGTCGCTCAAGCACCTCCACCAGCAGGAATTCGGCCACCGTCCGTTCACTGCCGGAGAACCCGGCCGCGAACCCATCGGGGTCCGGATGCCCGGAAAGGGACAGCGCGGCCAGCCGCAGTCCGGCGACCCAGCCCTCGGTCCGCTGGTGCAACAACGTGATCGTGGACGCGGACAGTTTCAGGCCCGCCGCCTTGAACAGCTCCCCTGCCTCGGACCGACTGAACCGCAGATCGCGCTCGCGGATCTCGGCCAAAGAGCCCTCAAGCCGCAGCCGGTGCAAGCCGAGCCGCACGTCATGCCGGGTGGACAACACGAACCGCAACTCCGGCGGCGCCCGGAGCACCAGCAACTCCAGCTGCCGCAGCGCCTCCGCACTCAGTTCGTGGACGTCGTCGACCACCAGCCACAACGGATCCGGCAGCGGCGCCAGGTCCGCCAGCAGCCGCTCGACGAGCGTCCACCCGTCCAGGTCCGGGGCCGGCGTCAAGGGACGCACCAGAGCGGAGCCGGCGACCGACCGGCGCATCGCGTCGAACACCGACACCCAGAACCCCTGCGGATCGCGCTCATCGTCCCGAGCCGCCGCCCACGCCACCCGACCGGTCAAGCCGGTCTGCCCGATCCACGAGCGCAGCAAGACCGACTTGCCACTGCCCGCCGATCCGGAGACCACGCTCACGCGCGCCGTCGCCGCCAGACGGCCGAACAAGCCGGGGCGCATCACCAGCTTCTCCCGGCCGGGGCCGATGGACTCGCCGCCCGTGGTATCGGCCGCGCCGCGTGCTGCCACCGCAGAATCATCCCATGCGTGGGTCCCCGATCACTCATATATGAGATACCAGAAGCTCCAAGATCCATCCCCTGCGAACCTCGGATGAATGATCGTCGATCTCGCTCAAAGGCAGTCCCAGTCAGGGATTTTGCCATGTGTAAGGGTTCTTAACCTTGCGGACTCATCCGATGTCATGTTCACTCAGCGCCGTGACAAGATATATGTTCGCCCTTCGAAGCAAGGGCACACCACGTCGTACCTCCCGTCTCGCGGCCACGATGGCGGCGACCGCAGTGGCGGCGCTCGCCCTGGCCGGTGTGCAGGGCACCGCCAACGCCGTGCCGACCACCTCAGCCGCGGCCGCCGCGCCCGCCGCCGTCGCCGCCGCGCCACATCCGGCATCCGCCAAGGCCGCCGCCCCGGTCTTCAACGTCAAGAACTACGGGGCCGCCGGCAACGGCTCCACCAACGACTCCCCGGCCATCAACAAGGCGGTCACCGCGGCGAACGCCGCCGGCGGCGGCATCGTGGAGTTCCCGTCCGGCAGCTACAAGTCGGCGAACACCATCCACCTCAGGAGCAACGTCACCATCGAGCTCGACGCCGGTTCGAAGGTGCTCGGCTCCAGCGCCAAGACCTACGACGCCGCCGAGGCGAACCCCTACGACAAGTACCAGGACTACGGCCACAGCCACTTCCACGACGCCATGTTCTACGGCGACAAGCTCTCCAACATCGGCTTCACCGGGTCCGGCACCATCGATGGCGACGGCGACCTGATCCCCGGCAACCCCGGGGCCGGGCAGGCCGACAAAATCATCTCCCTGACTCGCTGCACCAACCTCACGCTCAGCGGGATCACGCTGGCCCGCGGCGGGCACTTCGGGGCGCTGATCAACGGCTGCGACGGCGTGGTGTCCGACCACCTCACGATCGCCACCTCCAGCGACCGCGACGGCTGGAACATCATCTCCACGACGCACGTCGCCATCACCAACGCGAACATCTCCTCCAACGACGACGCGCTGGTGTTCAAGAGCGACTACGCGCTCGGGGCGTCGCTGCCCAGCGGGCACGTCACCGTCACCCACAGCACGTTGCAGGCCAAGTGCTGCAATGCCCTGATGTTCGGCTCGGAGACCTGCGGGTCCTTCACCGACTACCAGTTCCAGCAGATCGCCATCCTCGGCGCCGGCAAGTCGGGGCTGGGCATGGTGAGCATGGACGGCGCCGACATCTCCGACGTGCACTACCAGGGCATCACCATGACCGGCGTGCACTCGCCGATCATGCAGAAGATCGGCACGCGACTGCGCTGCGGGGGCAAACCCACCGTCGGGCACATCAGTGACGTGACATACCAGGACATCACCGGCACCGGCGTGGCGAACACCGACTACAGCCCGACGATCTGGGGCGCGGACGGCTCGCACCAGGTCAGCGACGAGACCTTCACGAACGTCGTCCTGACCGTCCCCGGCGGCCGCGGCACGATGTCCACCGGCGTGCCCAGCAACAACGGCGACTACAACCCGAACAGCATCGGCACCCGGCCGGCCTACGGCTGGTACCTGCACAACGTCTCCGGCATCCACTTCACCGGCAGCTCGGTCAAGGTCGCCAAGAACGACGGCCGGCCGGCGGTCATCGCCAACGCCGGCAGCGACATCACCTTCGACGGGCTGACCGCGCAGACCGGCAGCTCCAGCCCGTTCGACGTCGGGTTCCAGAACATCGCGGGGTACTGCGTCAGCAACAGCCACAACACCACCGGCGGCGCGCTGCGCGTCTCGGCAACCGGCTCGACCCAGAGCTGCGGGTCTGCCACCGCCCGGTACCACTACCTCGCCCTCGGCTGAACGGAGCACAGCCATGCGCAAGACGCGCTCCAGACCCAGAACAAGAACCAGATCCAGAGCCAGAGCCAGAGCCATTAGAGGCCTGATACTCATGGCCTGTGCCGCCGTGCTGGCGGTGACCGGCACGGTGACGGCGACCGTCACGGCCTCGGCCGCCGCACATCTGGCGGACCAGGCTGACCCGCCCGCCCACTCGGCCCAAGCGGCTCCGGCCGCCGACCCCCTGCTGTCCTTGAACAAGCCGGCGACCGCTTCCTCCGCCGGCGGCTGCTGTAGCGCCGCGAATGTCGACGACGGCGTCTCGACCACCCGCTGGGCCAGCGCCTCGGGAACCGACCCGCAATGGATCTACGTCGACCTCGGCGCCACCGCGCACGTCAGCCGGGTCCGGCTGCAATGGGACACGTCCTGCGCGACCGCCTACGAGATCGACACCTCGGCCGACCACAGCAGCTGGACGAAGATCTATAGCACGACCGCCGGAAAGGGCGGCGTGGAGGACCTGACCACACTCGACGGCAACGGCCGCTACGTCCGCATGTACGGCACGAAACGCTGCCGCAGCGATGCCAACCACGGCTACTCGCTGCAAGAACTCGGCGTCTACGGCACGCTCGGCACCGACACCACGCCACCGACCCCGCCCGGGACCCCGACCCTGGTCTCCGACACGCCGAACAGCGTCACCATCGGCTGGACCGCCTCGACCGACAACGTCGGGGTCGCCGGCTACGACATCTACCACGACGGCCAGCTGTGCGCGCAGGTGAACGGCAGCACCCTGACAGCTACCTGCTCCTCACTCAGCCCGAACGTCGCCTACGGGTTCTACGTGAACGCCCGTGACGCGGCGGGCAACGTCAGCCAACCGTCCGGCACCCTGCACGTCACCACGCCGCCGTCCGGCGACACGACGCCGCCGACGGTACCCGGCGCCGTGCACTCCACGGCGGTGACCAGCAGCAGCGTCACCCTGGCCTGGACCGCCTCCACGGACAACGTCGCAGTGGCCGGATACCGCGTCTACAACGTGGTCGGCGGCGCGCGCACGCAGGTCGGCACCGCGGACGCCAACGCCACCGGCACCCAGGTGGACGGTCTCACGCCGAGCACCGCCTACCACTTCCAGGTCACCGCCTACGACGGCAACGGCAACGAGAGCGCGGGCAGCACGCCGCCGGTGGACGTCACCACCTCGGCGCCGAGCACCTGCGCCCCCGCGCAGGGCGTCTGCACCGTCACCCAGGTCGGCACCGACGACGACGTGGTCTGGGGCCTGGTCACGCTGCCCGACGGCACGATCCTGTTCAACGAGCGCGACGCCCACGACATCGTGCACCTGAACCCGAAGACCGGCGCCAAGAGGAGTATCGGCACGGTGCCGAACGTCCAGAGCACCGACGGCGAGGGCGGCTTGACCGGGCTGGAGATCAACCCGGTGAGCTTCAGCTCGGACCACTGGCTCTACATCATGCACACCTCGCCGACCGACAACCGCATCGTCCGGATCAAATACGACCCGGCCACCGACTCGCTGCAAACCGGCACCGAACAGATCCTGCTGACGGGCATCGAGCGCAACAAGTTCCACAACGGCGGCCGGTTGCGATTCAGCCCGGACGGCAAGTACCTGTACGCCGGCACCGGCGACGCTCAGAACGGCGCGAACGCGCAGAACACCAGCAGCCTCAACGGCAAGGTGCTGCGGATCGACCCGGACGGCACCATCCCGCCGGACAACCCGTTCCACAACGCGGTGTGGAGCTACGGGCACCGCAACGTCCAGGGACTGGCCTTCGACTCCGAGGGCCGGCTGTGGGAGCAGGAGTTCGGCAACAACATCATGGACGAGACCAACCTGATCGTGAAAGGTGGAAACTACGGCTGGCCGTCGTGCGAGGGGACCTCGGGGACCTGCGGCACCGCCGGCTTCATCGCGCCGAAGCACACCTATCCGGTGGCCGAGGGATCGTGCAGCGGCATCACCATCGTCCGCGACTTCCTGTATGTGGCCTGCGAACGCGGGACCCGGCTGTACCGCGAGCAGATCAGCGGCAGCAGCCTGACCAATGTCCAGCAGTTCTTCGTCGGGACGTACGGCCGGCTGCGGACCGTCGAGCCGGCGCCGGACGGCGGGATCTGGTTGGCCACCACCAACGGTGGCGACAAGGACAGCACACCGCACAACAGCAACAACCAGATCTTCCACGTGACCGTCGCCTGATCGAGTATCCAGATACCCAACGCAGAAGAACGCCCGGCCCCGAACCCCCCAAATGGGGCGATGGGGTCGGGCGCTTCTTTCTGCTTACGCGATCTGCCGGCACCGGCACCGGCGAACCTAGTCGGATCCGCTCTCCATCGCGGCGACGAGGCTGGCCGGCCGCATGTCAGTCCAGTGGGTATCCACATATTCCATGCACTCCTGCCGCGGGGCTTCGCCGAAAGCCACCCGCCAACCGGCGGGGACGTCTATGGCGATGGGCCACAGCGAGTGCTGGCCCTCGTCGTTGATCAGCACAAAGTAGCTCGCGGCCTCGTCATCGAATGGGTTCGCCATCAAGGTTCTCCTTTACGTTGTCAAGTCTGACACCGAACATCGTCACCACGACAAGCATGACCGCGCCGGTGGTGAGCGCGGAATCCGCGAGATTGAAGATCGGAAAGTAGCGGCCGTTGGGGCCGAATACGGAAATGAAGTCGACTACATGCCCGCGGGGGAAACCGGGCGCCCGGAACAGCCTGTCGATGAGATTGCCGAGCGCGCCGCCCATCAGCAGTCCCAGCGCGACAGCCCACGGCAGGGACCTGATTCTCGACGCGAGCCGGACGAAGGCCACTACCGCCCCTGCCGATATCGCTGTGAAGACCACTGTCATCCCACCGGCCGTGCCGAAGGCAGCTCCAGGGTTCCGCAGGAGCGAGAAGTAGACGAGACCGCCGAGGATGCGGGTTGATTGCCCGCCTTCCACCAACGATGACGCCACGATGGTCTTCGACACGAGATCGAGCAGCACAACCGTCGTGGCGATACCCACCGACCAGGCGATCCTGCTCCGCGCCACGCCGGCTTCCGGGGCCGCGGTCATGTCAGTTCTCGCAAGTCGCCTAGCTTCCTTCCGACGACCCTGCCGATCTCCTCGACGGGGCCGGAGTTCATCATGTCGCTGTGTGTGGAGTCGATCTGGTAGACCTCGAGACTCCCGCCAACGTATCGAGCCCAGGCCTCGCTGAGCACCGACGGATCGGACTTACCCTGCGAGGCGACGAAGAGAACCACGTCACCTTCGTAGCGTTCAAGCGAAGTCGCTCGCGAGATCCTCTCGATGTTCTTCACGACTTCGTCGATCTTCTCAAGGTCGAATCCGGCGGCCAGGCTCGCGATGTCGGCCGCCTCGTCCTCGGCGTTCTCGCTGCCGCTTCTGACGTAGTCCTTCATCATTTCGACGATGGTCGACTCCACGACCGGGTCCTCTTCGTCGCCGTCGAGGCCGGCCTCCGGATAGGTGTCGAGAACGGCCAGCAGCCCGACCTCGTCACCTGCGCGCTGAAGCTCTATCGCGATCTTCTGGGCGACGGATCCGCCGAAGGACCAGCCGAGCAGATGGTACGGACCCTTCGGCTGCACCAGCCTTACCTGGGCAAGGTAGTCCTGCACCATCTCATCGATATCGAGCGGGAGGCGCTCGTCGCTCGCGATGCCCCGCGCTTGTAGCGAATAGACGGGACGATCCTTATCGACGTATCTCAGGATGTTGGCGTATTTCCAACCTATCCCGGAGACCGGATGGAAGCAGAACAGCGGTGGCTTTTCGCCGCTCTCCCGCAACGGCAGCAAGACATCGAAGACGTTCTGGTCGTGATCCCCCGCTCCGGCCAGCCGACCCGCCAACCTCGCTACCGTCGGCGCCTCGAACAGCGTCCGAACCGACAGCTCCACTGCCAACGCCGAGCGGACCCGGCTCACCAGACGTGTCGCCAGCAGGGAATGACCGCCCAGCTCGAAGAAGTTGTCGTCGACCCCCACCGCGGGCACGCCCAAGACCTCGGCGAACACCTGGCACAGCAGCTCCTCACGGGCATCCGCAGGGCGGCGCCCGGAACCACCGGCGTAGTCAGGCGCCGGCAAAGCACGGCGGTCCAGCTTCCCGTTCGCCGTCGTCGGCAGCGCATCAAGCAGCACGACCGCCGACGGCACCATGTAGTCAGGCAACGCACCGGCCACATGAGCCCGTAGCGAATCGGTCAGGTCTTCGTCGGCATCGGCATCGGCATCGGCATCGGCATCGGCGGCCGGAACCGCATAGCCGACCAGACGCTTATCCCCCAGCGCGTCCTCACGCACCACCACGACCGCCTGGCGCACCGAGGGATGCGCCGACAGCACCGACTCAACCTCGCCCAACTCGATCCGGAACCCCCGAACCTTCACCTGGTCATCGGCCCGACCTACGAACTCCAGCACTCCTTCGCGGTTCCACCGCGCGACGTCACCGGTGCGATACATCCGCTCCCCGGCCACACCGAACGGGCACGCCACAAACCGCGACGCCGATAACCCGCCACGGCCCAGATAGCCCCGCGCCAGCTGCGCGCCCGCCACATACAACTCGCCCACACACCCCGTCGGCACAGGACGCAGCGACGCATCCAAAACAAAGGCCTGAGTGTTATCCAGCGGTCCGCCTATCGGCACTCCAGCACCCTGCGACAACGCTTCGAGGCGCTGGTCGGTGCACCAGACGGTGGCCTCGGTCGGGCCGTATAGGTTGGTGACGTCTGCGGCGACGTCACGCATCCTGGCAGCGAGCGCAACCGGCAGCTGCTCGCCGCCGACAAGCATCCGCAACCCTCGGACAGCCGCTGTCTGCTCGGTCAGCAGGCCCTGCCACAACGTGGGAGTGGCCTGCATGATCGTCACCCGATGACGGCCGATCAGACCGGCCAGCTCGGCCGGATCGTGGACGGCATCCCGGCTGGCAATCACTACGCGGGCGCCGGCAGCCAACGGGACGAAGAGCTCAAGAATGTGGATGTCGAACGCCACAGTGGTGACCGCGAGCAGGCAGTCATCAGGCGTCAACGAAAGACGCCCACCCATCGCGGCCAGGAAGTTGGTCAGGCCAGAGTGCGGGATGGTGACGCCCTTAGGGCGGCCAGTGGACCCGGACGTGTAAATCACATAAGCGGGATGGGCGGGCAGCAGCCGGCTCCGCCGATCGGCATCGGTGACCTCAGTGCCCTTATGCGCGGCCGTCGCCTGCGCCACTGCCGGATCATCCATCACCAGTAGCGGCACATCACTGCTCCACCAACCGGCGGTCTGCGCATCGCCCAACGCCAGCACCGGCCCGGCGTCGGCCAGCATGAACGCCACCCGATCAGCCGGATAGCCCGGATCCACCGGCAAGTAAGCGCCACCGGCCTTCAACACCGCCAACAACGCCACCACCAGATCCGCCGACCGCTCCATCACCACCGCGACCAACGACTCCGGCCCCACACCTCGACCAATCAGCAACCGAGCCAACCGATCAGCCCGCGCACCCAACTGCGCGTACGTCAACCGCTCACCTTCGAACTCCACAGCCGCCGCATCCGGCGACCGCAGCACTTGCGCGGCGAACAGCTCCGGCAACGTCGCCTCAGGCACCTCACGGCCTGTGTCGTTCCACCCCTGCAAAATCTGCTGCCGCTCCCGCGCCGACAGCACCTCGACCCGGCCGACCGGCTGCTCCGGGTCAGCGGCCACCGCCTCCAACACCCGCACAAACCGTTGCGCGATCAGTTCCACCGTCTCGTGGTCGAACAGATCGGCCGCATACACCACCGACCCCCGCAACCCCGCCAGTTCACCGGCCGCGCCCCACTGCTGCTCCACCGTGAACGACAAGTCGAACTTCGCCGCTTCCTGGCCCGGCGACGCTGCCCGCACCTGAACTCCCGGGACCTCCAACCCCACCCCAGCGTCGTCCTGCAAGGACAGCATCACCTGGAACAACGGATGCCGCGCCAGCGAACGCACCGGCGCCAGATCCTCAACCAGCCGCTCAAACGGCACATCCTGGTGCGCAAACGCACCCAACCCCGCCTCACGCACCCGACCCAACAACTCAACAAACGACGGATCACCCGACACATCCGTCCGCAACACCAACGTATTGACAAAGAAACCGATCAGGTCATCCAGCGCCTCATCGGTACGTCCCGCGATCGGCGAACCGATCGGCACGTCCGACCCCGCGCCGAGTCGGGACAACAACGCCGCCAACCCGGCTTGCAAGACCATGAACAGCGTCACGCCCTGCGCCCGCGCCAACCCCGCCAACCGCTCATGCACCCCAGCGGGCACCGTCAACTCGACGGTGCCGCCCCGATAGGAAGCCACCACCGGACGCGGCCGGTCCACCGGCAACGCCAACTCCTGCGGCAGATCTGCCAGCGCCCGCCGCCAGTACGCCAGCTGCTGTGACAGCACACTGCCGGGATCGTCCTCAGACCCCAGCAACTCCCGCTGCCACACCGCGTAATCCGCATACTGCACCGGCAACGGCGCCCACCGAGGCTCCGAGCCAGCCAACCGCGCCGCGTACGCCACCGACACATCCCGCGCCAACGGTCCCAACGACCAACCATCACCCGCGATGTGATGCACCGTCATAACCAACACGTGCTCATCTGGGGCAGCCACGAGCAAGACCGCCCGGAGCGGAATCTCAGCACTCAGATCGAAGACATGGCCAGCCGCCGCAGCCGCCAGCCCAGTCACGTCCTCACCCGGGTCGACCGGAACCACCCTCAACAGCGACCCGACATCCCCTGGGTCCAAGATCCGCTGGAACGGCACCCCTTCCGCAGACGGAAAGACTGTCCGCAAGACCTCATGCCGCCCCACCACGTCACGTAGCGCCGCTTCCAACGCTTCCACGTCCAAGGCCCCTGACAACCGCAATACCGTCGGGATGTTGTAGGTCGCGTTCGGCCCATCCAGCTCCCCCAGGAACCACAACCGCTGCTGCGCGAACGACAAGGGCACCGGCTCTGACGCCGAGCCCGAGCCCGAGCGCACCCTGCCCCGCAACGCCGGCCGAGCTATCGCCGCTCCGGCCAGCCGCCCCGCCAACCCCGCCACCGTCGGCGCCTCGAACAACGCCCGAACCGACAGCTCCACCCCCAACACCGAGCGGACCCGACTCACCAGACGCGTCGCCAGCAGGGAATGACCGCCCAGCTCGAAGAAGTTGTCATCCACCCCCACTGCCGGCACGCCCAAAACCTCGGCGAACACCTGGCACAGCAGCTCCTCACGAGCATCCGCAGGGCCGCGCCCGGAACCACCGGCGTAGTCAGGTGCCGGCAAAGCACGGCGGTTTAGCTTCCCGTTCGCCGTCGTCGGCAACGCATCTAGCAGCACCACTGCCGACGGGACCATGTAGTCCGGCAAGACGCCAGCCACATGAGCCCGTAGCGAATCGGTCAGGCCATCATCGGCATCGGTAGTGGGCACGACATAGCCGACCAGACGCTTGTCTCCCGGCGCGTCCTCACGCACCACCACGACCGCCTGGCGCACCGAGGGATGCGCCGACAGCACCGTCTCAACCTCGCCCAGCTCGATTCGGAACCCCCGAACCTTCACCTGGTCATCGGCCCGGCCTACGAACTCCAGCACCCCTTCGCGGTTCCACCGCGCCACATCACCGGTGCGATACATCCGCTCGCCGGACCCACCGAACGGACACGCCACAAACCGCTCAGCAGTCAGATCCATCCGGCCCAGATAGCCGCGCGCCAGCTGAACACCAGCGATATACAGATCACCAGCAACGCCCACAGGAACCGGGCTCAACACATCGTCAAGCACATAGGCCTGGGTGTTATCCAGCGGTCCGCCTATCGGCACCCCAGCACCCTGCGACAGCACGTCGAGCCGCTGATCGGTGCACCAGACGGTGGCCTCGGTCGGGCCGTACAGGTTGGTGACGTCTGCGGCGACTTCGCGCATGCTGGCAGCGAGCGCAGCCGGCAGCTGCTCGCCGCCGACAAGCATCCGTAGCCCGCGAACAGCCTCCGCCTGGTCGGTCAGCAGACCCTGCCACAACGTGGGAGTGGCCTGCATGATCGTCACCCGATGACGGTCGACCAGACCGGCCAGCTCGGCCGGATCATGGACAGCATCCCGGCTGGCAATCACCACGCCGGCGCCGGCGACCAACGTGACGAACAACTCCAGAATGTGGATATCGAACGCCACAGTGGTAACCGCGAGCAGGCAGTCATCAGGCGTCAGCGGAAAACGCTGCCCCATCGCGGCCAGGAAGTTGGTCAGACCGGAGTGCGGGATGGTGACGCCCTTAGGGCGGCCAGTGGACCCGGAGGTATAAATCACATAAGCCGGATGGGCGGGCAGCAGCCGGCTTCGCCGATCGGCATCGGTGACCTCAGTGCCCTTATGCGCGGCCAACTCCTGCACCACTGCCGGATCATCCATCACCAGCAACGGCACATCACTGCTCCACCACCCGGCGGTCTGCGCATCGCCCAACGCCAGCACCGGCCCGGCGTCGGCCAGCATGAACGCCACTCGATCAGCCGGATAGCCCGGATCCACCGGCAAGTAGGCGCCACCAGCTTTCAGCACCGCCAACAACGCCACCACCAGGTCCGCCGAGCGCTCCATCACCACCGCGACCAACGACTCCGGCCCCACACCCCGACCAATCAGCAACCTAGCCAGCCGATCAGCCCGCGCATTCAACTCCGCGTATGTCAGCTCCTGGTCCCCGAACACCACAGCCGTCGCATCCGGAGTCCGCGCCGCCTGCTCCGCGAACAGCTCCGGCAACGTCGCGCCGGACACCTCACGACCCGTGTCGTTCCACCCCTGCAAGATCTGCTGCCGCTCCTGCGGCACCAGAATCTGCACCCGGCCGACCGACTGCTCCGGATCGGCGGCTACCGCCTCCAACACCCGCACAAACCGCTGCGCAATCAACTCCACCGTCTCGCGATCGAACAGATCAACCGCGAACGTGACCCCACCACGCAACCCCGCCGACGCACCATCGGCATCGAACACCTGCCCCAACTCGAACGACAAATCAAACTTCGCCGCCGACACAGCCGGGGCTAACAGCTCCGCCTCCACACCCGGCAACTCCAGAACAGCCTCGGCATTGTCCTGCAAGGACAGCATCACCTGGAACAACGGATGCCGCGCCAACGAACGCACCGGCGCCAGATCCTCAACCAACCGCTCAAACGGCACATCCTGATGCGCAAACGCACCCAACCCCGCCTCACGCACCCGACCCAACAACTCAACAAACGACGGATCACCCGCCACATCCGTCCGCAACACCAACGTGTTAACGAAGAAGCCGATCAGGTCATCCAGCGCCTCGTCCGTGCGCCCGGCGATCGGCGAACCGATCGGCACATCCGACCCAGCCCCCAACCGAGAGAGCAACACCGCCAAACTGGCCTGCAAGACCATGAACAACGTGACGCCCTGCGCCCGTGCCAAGCCTGCCAACCGTTCGTGGACACTGGCCGACACGGTCAGCTCGACAACGTCACCGGCATAGCTGGCTATTGCGGGGCGCGGCCGATCGGCTGGCAAGACCAACTCTTGCGGCAGATCAGCCAACGCAGCCCGCCAATATGCCAGCTGCTGGGACAGCACACTGCCGGGATCGTCCTCAGACCCCAACAGCTCCCGCTGCCACACCGCATAGTCCGCATACTGCACCGGCAACGGCGCCCAGCCCGGCTCCGAACCAGCCAACCGTGCCGCGTACGCCACCGACACATCCCGCGCCAACGGCCCCAACGACCAACCATCACCGGCCACATGATGAACAACCACTACCAACACATGATCATTCGGCCCCATGTCGAACAACCACGCCCGCAACGGCAGCTCACGCGACAGATCAAGCGCGGTACCCGTCGCCGTACCCACCAGCGCAGTCAAGTCCTCACCCGGACCGACCGGAACCACACTCAACAACGACCCGACATCGCCCGGTTCCAAGACCCGCTGAAACGGCACCCCCTCCACCGAAGGAAACACCGTCCGCAGAACCTCATGCCGCCCGACCACATCCCGCAGCGCCGTGTCCAACGCTTCCTGATCCAGCTCGCCGCGCAACCGCAACACCGTCGGAATGTTGTACGTCGCGTTCGGCCCATCCAGCTCCCCCAAGAACCACAACCGCTGCTGCGCGAACGACAACGGCACCGGCCCTGACACCGAGCCAGCACCGGACCCAGCACCCGACTCCGACCGCACCCCACCCCGCAACGCCGGCCGAGCCACCCCCGCTCCGGCCAACCGGCCCGCCAACCCCGCCACGGTCGGCGCCTCAAACAACGCCCGAACCGACAACTCCACCCCCAACACCGAACGAACCCGACTCACCAGACGCGTCGCCAGCAGCGAATGACCGCCCAGCTCAAAGAAACTGTCATCCACCCCCACCACGGACACGCCCAAAACCTCGGCGAACACGCCACACAGAATCTCCTCCGCCACCGACGAAGGACCCCGGCCCGACACCACAAACTCAGGAACCGGCAAGGCCCGCCGATCCAACTTCCCATTCACCGTCAACGGCAACGCATCGAGCACCACCACCGCCGACGGCACCATGTAATCCGGCAACGAATCCCGCGCGATATCCAACAACTCCGCGCCATCCAGCACCGCCTCCACCACTGCCCCCACCGACGGCACCACATAGCCGACCAAACGTCGATCCCCCGGCACGTCCTCACGCACCACCACGACCGCATGGCCCACCGACGGATGTGCCGCCAACGCCGCCTCAACCTCACCCAGCTCGATCCGGAACCCCCGGACCTTCACCTGGTCGTCGGCCCGGCCCAGAAACTCCAGCTCCCCCTCACGGTTCCACCGCACCACATCACCGGTGCGATACATCCGCTCCCCGGCCACACCGAACGGGCACGCCACAAACCGCGACGCCGACAACCCACCACGGCCCAAATACCCCCGCCCCAACTGCACGCCCGCCACATACAACTCACCCACACACCCCACCGGCACTGGGCACAGCATCGAATCCAGAACATAGACCCGGGTATTCCACACCGGCCCACCGATCGGCACCGTGCCGCCCGACGACAACACATCGACCGGCCATGCGGTGACGTCTATAGACGCCTCTGTCGGCCCATAGAGATTGTGCAGAGGGACGTCGAGCAGCCGCCTGAATTGATCGCACAGCTCGGCCGAAAGGGCTTCACCGCTACAGAACACCGCGCGCAGACCGCTACAGAGCTCTGCCGTCGGTTCCTGTAGGAATGCCTGAAGCATTGATGGCACGAAGTGGACATGGGTGATCCCCATGCGGCGGATCGTCTCGGCCAGGTAGGCGGGATCGCGATGGCCTTCGGGCCGCGCGACCACAAGTGCGGCACCTTCCAGCAGCGGCCAGAAGAACTCCCACACAGAGACGTCGAAGCCGAACGGTGTCTTCTGGAGCACCCGATCCGACGGTTGTAGAGCATATTCGTGCTGCATCCAGACCAGCCGGTTGATCAGGCCGCTGTGCGGGATGGTGACGCCCTTGGGCCGGCCGGTGGACCCGGAGGTGTAAATCACGTAGGCCGGATGGGCGGGTAGCAGCCGGCCCCGCCGATCCGCGTCAGTGACCTCAGTGTCCTTATGCGCGGCCAGCTCCTGCGCCACCGCCGGGTCATCCATCACCAGCAAGGGCACATCGCCGCTCCACCACCCGGCGGCCTGCGCATAACCCAACGCCAACACCGGCCCGGCGTCGGCCAGCATGAACGCCACCCGATCAGCCGGATAGCCCGGATCCACCGGCAAGTACGCGCCACCGGCCTTCAACACCGCCAACAACGCCACCACCAGATCCGCCGAGCGCTCCATCACCACCGCAACCAACGACTCCGGCCCCACACCCCGACCGATCAACAACCGAGCCAACCGATCAGCCCGCGCACCCAACTCCGCGTAAGTCAGCTCCTCATCCCCGAACACCACCGCCGTCGCATCCGGAGTCCGAGCCACCTGCTCGGCGAACAACTGCGGCAACGTCGCCCCGGATACCTCACGACCCGTGTCGTTCCACCCCTGCAATACCTGCTGCCGCTCCTGCGCCGACAACACCTCCACCCGGCCGACCGGGGTACGGGGCGCGAAATCCAGCGCGGTGACCAGGTTCTCGACAGCTGTGCGCAGCAATCCGCCCACGTAGTCCGCGTCGATCGGCAAGACCGCTTGGACCGTCACCTCGAAGCCGGCCTCGACGTCGTCGACCGCGACCACGAGGGGATAGTTGGTCCGCTGGTCGCTGTGCAGCAGCTCGATGCCCTCGAGTTCGAGGCCGGTTCCTTGGCCGGTGCCGCGACGGTAGTTCAGGAGCGACGTGAACAACGGAGCCTGCGCCGCGACGCCGCTGGCCCGCTGGGCCAGTGCGAGCGAGGCGTTCTCATGCGCCAGCAGTTCGCCGAGTCGCGTCTGCATGGTGAGTACGGCATCTTCCACGCCCACTTCGCCGATGCCCGACCGCACCGGCAAGGTGTTGATGAAGAGCCCCGGCGCCCGGTCCGCACCGGCTCCGGCGTGCAGCCGCCCGTACAGCAAGGTGCCGAACACGACATCGTTCCGCATGGTCGTGGCGGCCAGGACTCTTGCCCACGCCGTGTGGAACACGGCGGCCGCGCTCACCCCGAGCCGACGGGCCTGGCCGCGCAGGCGTGTCGCCAACTCGACGTCGATCGACAGGCTCGCCTGCTCGACTGTGGTTCCTTCGCCCTGCACATCCAGCAGGCCGAAGGGAGCCGTCGGCTCGTCCACGTCGCCGAGCAGCTCGGCGAAATACCGTTCGTGCTCCTCGCGCGGCACCCCCAAACGAGACCGCGCCACGAAATCGCGGAAGGGCACCGGATCCGGCAGGGACGCCCCGCGCCCGCTCTGGAATTCGCGCACCTCCGCGAGGAGCACGTCTCGCGAGGCGTGGTCCTGGACGAGCTGATGCATCTGAAGCAGCGCCAGCCAGCCGGCGCCGGCCGGGTCGGCGGCGATGTGCACCCTCAGCAGCGGCGCGTGACCGGCTTCCAACGGGGCGCCGCCGCTTGCCAGCAACTGTTCGACCGCCGATGAGCCGTCGACGTCGACGTCGCCACCGCCACCGCCACCGCC
>NZ_JAAFZA010000134.1 GCF_015356865.1 Catenulispora pinisilvae | reverse complement strand
ATGAACGCGTGGCCCTCGCGCGTGCCGAGGGTGACGGAGAGCAGGGAGCGGTCGAGGAGGTGGGTGAGGGGGAGTCCGCGGGCTGCGGGGGCGTAGGCGGTGACTTGGATCAGGGTGCCGATGAGGAGGAGGGACCAGCCGAGGGCGGCGGGCCAAGTGGGGATTGAGGTCGAGGCCGACGTTAAGGTCGCGGGCTGAGGCTGAGGCTGAGGCTGAGGCTGAGGCTGAGGCTCAGGTTCGGTGGCCGGGGTGGTCGCGATTGCGGCGGTGCCTTCTGACTGAAGCTCGGCGCGCGAGTCGCCGGTATCCAGCTCAGCGGCTCCGGCTCCGGCCGCGGCTGTGGTTTCGGCATGATTGATGTCGGTGCCCCGCGCTTGATGCTCGATCGGCGATCCGTCGCCCCGCGGCCGCCCCCGCCGCCGATACGTAAACAGCGCCGCGACCCCGCCGACCATCGCCAGTCCCGCGAAGCCGACCCACTGCCCGGCGTCGTACATCGCACTCGTCAGCCGGTTGTGCCCGAGTCCGGCGACGCTCACCGCCGCGCTCGGCGCCCCGACCGAGAACTGCACCTGGCCCGAGCTGGCGTGGCCGTCGTCGGCCGCCGTCGCCTGCCACACCACCACGAACGTGCCGTGCCGGGCCTCGGGTGCCAGGTCCACCGCCATGCTGCTGGCGCCGAACGGGCCTGCGTGCGGGGCCCCGGTGTCCAGGCGGCGGCCGTCCGGGCCGATCACCTTCACCGCGCTCAGCCGCAGCACGATCTCCTCCGAGAACCGCAGCGCCACCTGCGTCGGCTCGCTCCGCACCACAGCACCCTGCGATGGGGTCGACGCCACCAACTCCGCGTGTGCTGAGGCTGGTCCGGCCAGCACCACCAGCGCCGCGATGGCCGCTGCGCACACCGTCAGGACTCGCCGTGTCAGTGACACTCGCCCGCCGCCTTCCGTTCGGCCACCACCTGCGCGACGCCGCCGCGGTACGCGGCCAACGTCTGCGCGTCCGGCTGGTACTTCCACTTCCCGCCCTCGAAGACCACCGCGCCGCCGCCCGTCATCGAACCCTGATGCCAGGTCACGCTCACGTTCGTGGCGTCCACGTTCGTCGCCGCGTCGATGACGTACGGTTCGCCCAACGCCGGCCGGCACCGCGTGTTCAGCTGCACGTAGTCCGCCTCGCTCAGCGCCGCCTGCCCCGCCGCCGACCACAGGGCCCACGCCTGCGCCCACCCGCCGCCGGACCACAGTCCCAACTCCTCCGTGGCCACCGATCGGGCCTGGACCATCGACGGCCCCGAAGGCTTGCCGCTGTGCGACCCAGAACCCTGCGATCCAGAAGCACGTGACCCAGAACCATGCGACGTCGACCCGCGCGACCACCCCGCCAGCACCCCGTTGACCGCGACCACCGCGACCACCACCGCCAGCAGCAACCACCACCCGGCGGCCCGGCCGCGCAATCTGAGGCGTGCAGCGCCCATCGTCCCTCCCAGGAACCGGCGATAACCCAAGACCGATCACGAAAGCGGCGTCGGGGTTGACGGCCAGCGAACCCCGCCGCCGCTCTCCGTCGCCCCCGAGCGACTGCGGAACGGGACGGCGGCTCAGATCCCGCGACCGCCGCCCCGCCGGGGGCTCAGTTCGTGAGCCGGTTGGTGCCGTAGTGCAGGATCATGCTCTGGTTGGCGCTCAGGTTCAGGTCCGCGGTGAAGCGCAGCGAGTCGCGGATCTGGTCGTTGGTGATCGCCGTGCTCGGCGCGCCGCCCCAGGTGTAGGTGAACGTCTGCCCGGGCGCGAGCTGGCGCTGGGCCAGGGATACGTCGTGGAAGCCCAGCCGGGCGATGTAGAACGACGTCCCGTCGCCGCGCGGCACCTCCAGATAGTCCTGCTGCGGGTGCCCGTACGCCTGCGACGCCGAGTACGAGTGGTCGTCCGAGCTCGACGGCGCGCGCCAGATCAGCACCGCGCAGTCGGTGGCCAGCGTCTCGGAGGAGGTGTTGGTGAAGGTGAACGTCCAGTCCCCGTAGTACTGGTCGCCACTGTACGAAACCGCCTCGGACAGCCCCACGTTGCTGGCGAACGCGGTGGTCAGCGGTTCACTCAGGATCGGGTTGGTGCCGCTGATCGGGTGGTTCACGCCGGTGGCGCAGCGCTCCAGCGACGAGCTGTAGTCCGACGGCGCGCCGGTCGGCACGGCCTGCGTGTAGCTGGCCGGCCCGGCGGAGACCGCGGAGGTCGCGGTGCTGTCGGCCGCGGCGCTGCCGCCGCTGCCCAGGGCGGCGATCCCGGCCGCGACCGCGGCCGTGGCCAGGCCCGCTGCCAGGCCCCGTTTGGTGGAGATGCGTTGCATGCGGGTGTCCTTTCTCCAGCGAAGAGCTCTGCGGGCTCTGGGTGGAACGCCGAGAGCTCGTCAGGACTCGTCAGGACGGTCCCCGGCCGGCATGCCGGGGATCG
Source organism: Catenulispora pinisilvae (assembly GCF_015356865.1). Classification (GTDB taxonomy): domain Bacteria; phylum Actinomycetota; class Actinomycetes; order Streptomycetales; family Catenulisporaceae; genus Catenulispora; species Catenulispora pinisilvae. The sequence continues at coordinate 25,148 of NZ_JAAFZA010000134.1, read as the reverse complement.
GGGTGGTGCCGGTGGCATGGCTCCCACGCCCTACGCCGGCGCCACGTACTGAGGGAGTTCGGCGCCGCTGTCGGCCGCACGTCACGGGAGAGGTGATGTGGTGAAGATCCGCATATAAGGGTTTTGTGATGCGGATAACGTTGCGTCATGAAAAGGTCTACTGCCGCCGGTTGGCCGAGTCAAGGCTTTTCGGTGCCTTGGTCTAGTCCATTAGGTCTAGACCCGTGCCGACTCGCTGAAGAAAAGGGGCACGCCAGGGCTTCGCAAGGGGAGCGCGTGACAGGATGGGCCGATGGAGTTGCGTCAGATGCAGGGCTTCGTGGCGGTCGTCGAAGCCGGCAGTCTGTCGGCGGCGGCCCGGCGGCTGCACGTGAGCCAGCCGGCCCTGTCGCAGACGATCGCCGCCCTGGAACGTGAACTGCGGGTGCCGTTGCTGGAACGCAGCAGCACCGGCGTGAAGGTCACCGAAGCCGGCGGCCTGCTGCTCACCGAGGCGCGCGCCGTGTTGGCCCGGCACGAGCAGGCACTGCGGGCCATGGCCCGGTTCACCGCGGGTGACGGCGGCGTCCTGCGTCTGGGCATCCCGCTGGAGTTCCCCGCGGCGGTGCTCGCACCGGCGCTCGCCGAACTCGCCGAGTCGTGCCCGAACACCCGGGTGCGGGCGCGACACCTGTCCACCGCCGAGCAGATCGCCGTGCTGCGGGCCGGGGAACTGGACGTCGGCCTGCTCCGCGAACGCCCGATCGGGCCCGACTTTGACGCGATGCTGGTGACCCGCGAACGGCTCGGCGTGCTGCTGGCCGCCGACCAGGCCGCCGACCTCGCCGGGCCCGACGGGGTGCCGCTGGACGCGCTCGGTGGCCTGGACTGGCTGGCGTTCCCGCGCTCCGACAGCCCGGCCTGGCACGACGAGGTCACCGCGATCCTGCGCAGCCACGGCCTGGCCCCCGGTGCCGACGCCCCGCCTGGACAACGGCTCATCGCCGAGGTCAAGCTGGCAGCGGTGACGGCGGGGAAGGCCTTCGCGCTGGCCCCGCCGGACTGGTCGCAGCCGCTGCCCGACGGCGTGCTCTGGCAACCGCTGGCGGGCCACCCGTTGGTGCGCCGCACCTGGGCGCTCTGGCCCGCCGACTCGCGGCGCCGTGATGTGGGGCTGCTGATCGCCGCGTTCGATCGGGACGAGTGAATCAGTAGGCTGAATCAGACTGAATCAGCGACTTGAGTCGGCTGGCTCACCGGCCCCACTCAGACCGCGGTCCGACCGCCGTCCACCGGCAGCACCACACCCTGCACGAAGCTGGCACCGTCCCCGGCCAGATACACGACCGCCGCCGCGATCTCCGCCGGCGCGGCCGGACGCCCGGCCGGCGCCTGCGCGGCGAGCTGGTCCAGTCCCTCGCCCATCGCGACGGTCCCCTCGGTGCGCGTCGGGCCGACGCCCACCGCGTTGACCCGCACGCCGCTGGGCCCGTACTCGGCGGCCCACGCCTTCGTCAGCAGGTTCACCGCCGCCAGGCTCGAACCGTACAGCGCCATGCCCGCCGCGCCGTAGGCGGCGACCTGGGTGCTGATGTTGACGATCGCGCCCTTGCCCCGCGCGGCCATCGCCGGCGCCAGCTCCGCCACGAGGAAGAACTTCGCCTTCACGTTCAGCGCATACAGCTTGTCGAACTGCTCCTCGGTCATCTCCGCGGTCGGCCCGAACGGGTAGGCCCCGGCGTTGTTCACCAGGATGTCCACCCGCCCGCCGCCGGCCTCGACGGCCTGCCGCGCCAGCCGCCGCGCCGCCGCCGCGTCGCTCAGATCCGCGGAGATGAAGTCCGCCTTCCCGCCCTTTTCCCGAATGCCGGTGACGACGCTTTCCCCGCGCTTGCCATCGCGTCCCGCGACGAGCACGTGTGCCCCCTGCTCGGCCAGCGCCGCCGCGATCGCGGCCCCGATACCGCTGGTCGCACCGGTGACCAGAGCCACGTTTCCGTCCAGGGAGAATGCAGTCATGGGAGTTGCCTTTCCTGAAGTCCATTGGTGACGCTTCGTCGAACCGCGGGCGCCGTCCCGTACTTCCGTAGTGGCCACAGGCATTCCTTATGGCCGATATCGGCTCAGATTCTGGCCGCCCTCACAAGCGCCTGGAAGCGCTCAGACGCCCAAGATCTTTACCCGCACCGCCGCGATCTGATAGGAGTCACTGTGACTTCCGCTCAGCACGCCTCCGCGAACCCGTCCGACACTCCGAACGCCGCCGCCGCCGGAACCTGGCAGCTCGGCGACCGCACCGTGAACCGCCTCGGTTTCGGCGCCATGCGCGTCACCGGCACCGGTGCCTTCCACAACGGCACACCCCGCGACCGCGCCACGTCGATCGCCGTCGTCCGCCGCGCCGTCGAGCTCGGCGTGAACCACATCGACACCGCGGCGTTCTACTTCTCCGCCCTGCGCTCGGCGAACGAGATCATCAACGCCGCGCTGTCCCCGCTCGGTGCCGACGCCGACCACGTCCTGGTCGCCACCAAGGTCGGCCCGCGCCGGGACCGGGCCGGCGGCTGGGAGGCGGCGGCGACGCCGGCGGACCTGCGCGGCGACGTCGAGCAGAACCTGCGCGAACTCGGCCGCGACCACCTGGACCTGGTCTACCTGCGGAACATGCGGTACGAATCGATCGCCGAGCACTTCGGCGCGCTGGCCGACCTCCGCGAGGAAGGGCTGATCCGCGACCTCGGGGTGTCCGGCATCTCCACCGCGCAGCTCGCCGAGGCGCGCGAGATCGCGCCGGTGGTGTCCGTGGAGAACAAGTTCGGGCTCGACGACACCGAATCGATCGACGTCATGAAGGCCTGCGGGGAACTCGGGATCGCGTTCGTGCCCTTCTTCGCCATCGCCGGCGCCCGCTCCGGTGCCCCGGCGCCCGAGGAGGTCTCCGAAGATGCCCGCGTCCTCAAGGTCGCCGAAGCCCACGGCGTCACCTCGCAGCAGATCCGCCTGGCCTGGACCCTGTCGCAGGGCTCGCACGTCCTCGCCATCCCCGGCACCGGCGACCTGGCCCACCTGGAGGCGAACATCGCCGCCGGCGCGATCCGGCTGACCTCGGAGGACCTGGAGTTGCTGGCTTCCGGTGACTGACAGTTCTGCGACTGACAGCGACTGAAGGCTCTGCGGCGGCGGCCCTGTTTTAGCGGGTCCGCCGCCGCCCCGCGATCAGCGCCTCGAAAGAATCCAGCACCCGCTCCAGCCCGAACTCGTACGCATGGTCCGCGTCATAAGCCGCGCCATGCGCCTCTCCGGCCGCCGATCCCACGCGCACCGCGTTCGGGTACTTCTCGGCGTCGAACACCTTCTCCAGCAACGGCGCGTTCGCCTGCCACCACTGCCGGTCGCTCATCGCACTCTCGGCCTGCGCGGCGCGCGTGTCCGCGGCGCTGCGGGCCCAGCCCTGCACGAATCCGAGCAGGTGCGTCAGGCAGTCGTCCGTCTCCACGTCGCCGAGCCCGGTGTCCTCGAACGCGGTGAGTTCGTGTTCGTACTTGGCCATCAGCCCCGGGCCCAGCGGCGGCCGTGCGGTCGAGACCTCCGCCGCCCACGGATGCACCTCGAACAAGGCGCGGTTCTCTTCCGCGATCGCCTTCACTCGCGCGCGCCACGGCTCGCCGGCGGTGTCGGGGCGCGGCATCGCGTCGTACGCGGCGTCCATCATCAGGTCCAACAACTCGGCCTTGCCCGGCACGTACGTGTACAGCGACATCGGCACCACGCCGAGTTCCTGCGCGACCCGCCGTATCGTCACCGCCTCCAGCCCCTCGGCGTCGGCGAGCGCGGTCGCGGCGGCGAGCACCGCGTCCACGCTGAGCGCCCGCCGTGGTCCGCGGCGCGGGGCGGGCGGAGTGGCGGGGTCCTCGGCGGCGCGCCAGAGCAGCCGCAAGGTCTGGGCCGGGTCACCGGCGCTGGTTCGTTCCGTCGGCACGGGAACAATCCTCCCGCATCGCGAGTTGTACCTTGTACACTGTACGCCGCACAGTATTAAGTGTCAGCCCGGCAACATCCTGGAGGAGCCATGCGCGTCACCGCGAGCGCCGTGTCCCTGAACGTCGCCGACGTCCCCGCCTCCACCCGATTCCTCATCGACCACTTCGGCTTCCGCGAGGAGACGGCCGCCGACGGCTTCGCCTCCCTGACCCGCGACGACGTCGGCATGCACGTCGTCTACCTGCGCACCGGCCTGCCGACGCTGCCGGCCGACCAGCGCGACGACCACGCCGACGGCCTCATCCTCGCCTTCACGGTCGACGACCTGGAGGGCGAGCTGGCCCGGCTGCGGAACGAAGGCGTCGCCATCACCATGCCGCTCACCTCAGAGGAGTGGGGCGAGCGGGCTTTTCAGGTGCGCGATCCCAACGGGGTGATCGTGCAGCTGGTCGACTGGAAGGCCGTCGCCGCTGTGTGACCCCTTGCCGACCCCTTGACCAGTTGACCCCTTGCCGACCTCTTGCCCCCTTGACCCTGCGGAGGGAAACGTCAGCCCGAGCGTCCCGGCTGACAACACGAAAGCCGGGCGGTGGCCCGCCCGGCTTTCGTGGTCCGCGTTCAGCAGATCAGTCCTGGATCTCCAGCCGTTCGCCGGTGCTGGAGGAGAACAGGTGCGTCTCGTGGCCGTGCGGCTTGGCGTAGAGGGTGTCGCCCTTCAACGGGACGGCGCGGGCGTCGACCCGCAGGATCATGTCGACGTCGCGGTCGCCGACGTGCGCGTTGGTGTAGGCGAAGGCGTCGGCGCCCAGTTCCTCGACCAGGTGCACCTCCATCGCGATCGCGCCCTCGGGGTCGCCGACCAGGTCGAACGATTCCGGGCGGATGCCGATCGTCAGGCTGGTGGCACCGCTGGCAGTGGCCTGCGACAGGGCCTCGCGCGAGACCGGGACGACCAGGCCGTCCAGCTGCACGCCGCCGTCGACGATCGGCACCTCGACGAGGTTCATCGCCGGGGAGCCGATGAAGCCGGCCACGAAGACGTTCGCAGGCTTCTCATACATGCCGCGCGGGGTGTCGCACTGCTGCAGGAGACCGTCCTTGATGACGGCGACCCGGTCGCCCATGGTCATGGCCTCGACCTGGTCGTGGGTGACGTAGACCGTGGTGGTCCCGAGGCGGCGCTGGAGCGAGGCGATCTGGGTGCGGGTCTGCACACGCAGCTTCGCGTCCAGGTTCGACAGCGGCTCGTCCATGAGGAACACCTGCGGTTCCCGGACGATCGCCCGGCCCATCGCGACGCGCTGACGCTGACCACCGGACAGCGCCTTGGGCTTGCGGCCCAGGTACTCGGTGAGCTCCAGCAGCTTCGCCGCTTCCTCGACTCGCCTGGTGATGGTGGCCTTGTCGATCTTCGCGATCTTCAACGCGAAGCCCATGTTCTCGGCCACGGTCATGTGCGGGTACAGCGCGTAGTTCTGGAACACCATCGCGATGTCCCGGTCCTTCGGCGGAAGGTGCGTGACGTCCCGGTCGCCGATGAAGATGCCGCCGGAGGAGACCTCCTCCAAGCCGGCGAGCATGCGCAGCGCGGTGGACTTACCGGAACCGGACGGGCCGACCAGAACCAGGAACTCTCCGTCCGCGATGTCGAGGTTTAGCTTGTCGACCGCGGGCGAATCGGCCCCGGGATAGACGCAGGACGCGTCCTGATAGACGACACCAGCCATGTCAACCTTCCCCTTCTGACCGGCAGGAACGTGCCGGACGATCCAAGTCTGAGGGTCGGCGCCGCGCTCGGAGGAGACGCGGACCGCTGTTGTGACGACGGTACTCCGGGATCGCGATCTGGGAAGTGCAGATGTTGTGTCGATCCCGTCACGCCAGGCCGAAGGCGGTGGCGGGGACTAAAGCGCTATCGCTTGCGGGCCGAGCCGTGTCCGCCGCCCCGAGCTATCCGACCGGCCCGAGCTATCTCTATCCGACCGGCCCGAGCAGTTCGCTGATGAGCCCCCGCACCCGCCGCTCGATGTCATCGCGAATCGGCCGCACCGCCGCAACGCCCTGCCCGGCAGCTCCCAGTCCAGATACCGCTTGCCCGGGTAGACCGGGCACGCGTCACCGCAGCCCATGGTCACGATGACGTCGGAGGCGAGCGCCGCCTCATCGGTCAGCACCTTCGGCGTCTCCGCCCGCAGATCGATCCCGACCTCGGCCATCGCCGCCACGACCGCCGGATTCACACTGCCCGCCGGCGCCGACCCCGCCGAGCGCACCGCGACGCGGTCGCCCGCGAGGTGCGTGAGGAAGCCGGCAGCCATCTGCGAGCGCCCGGCGTTGTGGACGCAGACGAACAGGACGCTGGGCCTGCCGGTCATGCGGCGCTCACCCTCCCACGCCAAATCCCCGGCCTCCTCACACCAAAGCCCCGGTCTCGGCCGGTGCCAGCAACCCGGACAACCGCCCCAACGTCCGCGGCAACACCCAGTAATAGACCCACGTCCCGCGCCGCTCGGAGCCCACGAGCCCGGCGTCCCGCAGCACCTTGAGATGGTGCGAGATGGTCGGCTGCGACACGTCGAACTCCCCGGTCAGATCGCAGACGCAGGCCTGGCCGCCCTCGAACGAGGCGATCAGCGAGAACAGGCGGAGCCGTACCGGATCGGCCAGCGCCTTGAAGACCTTCGCCAGGTCCGTCGCATCCGCCTCGCCGAGCGGTTCGCGGGCCAGCGGAGTGCAGCACAGCACGCCGGGCAGGCCCGGAACGCTCTGCGCAGGCTGGAGAACCGGCAACTCCTTCTTCGACATACGTCTATGTTGACAGCCATCGATACAAGAGGCAACCTTGACTGCATAGACACTCGTCTATCCAGCCAGGAGGCCCACCATGTCCCGCGTCCAACTCGCCCTACGCGTCACCGACCTGGAGGCCTCGATCGCCTTCTACAGCAAGCTCTTCGACACCGAGCCAGCCAAGCGCCGCCCCGGCTACGCCAACTTCGCGATCGCAGAACCGCCACTCAAACTGGTGCTGATCGAGGGCACCGCCAACGCGCCGACCCGACTGGACCACCTCGGGGTGGAGGTCGAGCACACCGCCCAGGTCACCGCGGCCACTTCGCGCCTGGCCGACGAGGGCTTGCCGACCGCGGTGGAGGAGGCCACAACCTGCTGCTACGCGGTGCAGGACAAGGTTTGGGTAACCGGACCGGGGGCGGAGCGGTGGGAGGTGTATACCGTTCTGGCCGACGCCCAGCTCGAAGGGCATACTGTGATGCCCGATGGCTGCTGCACGCCGGAGGGTGCTTGCGCTGTTCCGCAGGTGGCCGAGGTTGAGGTCGGGGTTGAGGCCGAGGCCGAGGCCGAGGTCTAGGTCGGGGTCAGGGTCAGGGTCACGGTCACGGTCTCAGGCCGTGTGCCGGAGGCGTGATGCCCGACTGGCGGTGATCGCGGTTCCCTTACTGGAGTTTGCGGGCCGGGTGCGGTTGGTGTGTGGGTTGAAAGGCGATTTTTACGGCCTTCGGTCATGGTTGTGCCGGTTCGGGGTTCGGGTCGGCGGGTGTGTTCGTCGGCTGCCGGTTTGCGCGTTCAAGACCCCGCCGCACCTCAGGCCTCTTTGACTCCGGCAAGTTGGAGCAAGGGCAGATCAACAGCAAGATCAAGAGCCGGATCACAAACAAGATCAACGGCACAGTCAAGGTCAAGAGCCCTGATGAAGAGCCCGGCGCCTCCGGCGGGGGCTCTTGGCTCCCTCGGGGAACTGGCGCGGTTCCATAGGGTGGCCGGGTCAGGGCCCTGCGCTGGCGGTTTGTGAGGTGGTTGCGGTTCGTTCCCCTCGGTCGCGTCGTCAGCCCCAAGGGGTACAGCGCCGGTGTCCGGGAGTAAAGTCCGCGCGCTTGCGGTCGGGCCTGCAAGCTGCGGTTTGTATAGCGCGAACTTGACTCCCGGCCACCGGCGCTGTAGGCAAAGCCCTGCCGACGCGACCGAGGGGAACGAACCGAAAACCGACCGGAAGAATAGCAATCACAGGGTCCGTAGACGCGGGTTGGGCGGTGTCGCTGCCGGTAAGGGCGTTGGCTGCGGGCCGGTGGTCAGTTGGTCGACGGCGTGCCCGGGTGCGGTATGCGGCAACGGACCGGCTGCGCTCGCAGCAGTCTGCCGCCGACTGCCGACATCCCCCAGCGCGCACCTTGCTATCCGCCAGCATCGGCCTTGGCGGCCAGGCGAGCCCGCACCCGCACCGCACCCGCCAGCCTAGAATGCGCACTCTGGGACTGCCGCGCTGCCACGCGCTGGACCGGCGGCCGAACTCGCCGAGTCGCCGGTACCGCACCACCGGTTTTGTACTTCTCCGGTCGGTTTTCGGTTCGTTCCCCTCGGTCGCGTCGGCAGGGCTTTGCCTACAGTGCCGGTTCTCGGGAGTCAAGTTCGCGCTGTACGCGGCCGTCACCTGCACGCCTGACCGCAGCGCGCGGACTTTACTCCCGGGGTTCGGCGCTGTACCCCTTGGGGCTGACGACGCGAGCGAGGGGAACGAACCGCAACCACCCCACAAACCGCCGCCGCTGAGACTAGCCGGACCACCCTATGGAACCGCGCCAGTTCCCCGAGGGAGCCGAGAGCCCCCGCCGGAGGCGCCGGCTCTTCACCAGGGCTTTTGACCTTGACCTTGACTGTGCCGTTGATCTTGCCTGTGCTCGTGCTCTGACTTGCCGGAGTTGAAGAGGCCTGAGGTGCGGCGGGGTTGTGAACGCGCAAACCGGCGGCCGACGAACATGCTCGCCGACCCGAACCCCGAACCGGCACAACCATGACCGAAGGCCGTAAAAATCGCCTTTCAACCCACACGCCAACCGCACCCCGCCCGCAAACTCCAGCAATCCCAGCAACCCCGCATGCCGCCCGGCAGCGACCTGAAGTTCCAGACCTGAAGCTCCAGACCTGGACCCCCAAACCTGATGCCCCACCTGCGAGATTCCAAGATGCGCAGGCTCCCTGCTATTATTGACAGGTAGCCTGCGCATCTGTCCCGCAGTGAGGAGTAACCATGTCCGTCACTGACGACCTCCGTCCGAGCCAGGACGCCGCACCAGGCGTCCCGCGCGACCCATACGCCCCGCGCTTCGTCGCGCCGCTGTACCTCGGCTCCGCGCTCAACCCCGTCAACAGCTCGATCATCGCGACCGCCCTGGTCGCTCTGGCCGCCGCGCTGCACATCGGTGTCGGCTCGACCGCGATCCTGATCTCCAGCCTCTATCTCACCAGCGCGCTGGCTCAGCCTGCGGCCGGTCGGCTCGCCGAGGAGTTCGGTCCGCGCCGCGTGTTCCTCGGCGGCATCGCGCTGGTCCTGGTCGCGGGCGTCGTTGGCCTGCTGGCCACCTCGCTGGCGGGACTGATCGTCGCCCGGGTCCTGATCGGCGCCGGTACGTCGGCTGGTTACCCGTCCGCGATGTTGCTGATCCGGCGCCGTGCGCATGAAGCGGGGCTCCAGTCGCCGCCGCTGGGGGTGTTGGGCGGCCTGGCTGTCGCCGGTGCCGCGACCGTTGCGGTCGGTCCGGCGATCGGCGGGTTGTTGGTCGGCTGGTTCGGCTGGCGCACCGCGTTCTGGATCAACATCCCCTTCGCGGCCGTCGCGCTCGTGCTGACGCTCGTCGGCATCCCGTCCGACCCCGCCCGGGCGCGCATCGGCTCGCTCCGCGCGCTGGCCGCCCGCATCGACCTGGTGGGCATGCTCGGGTTCGGCGGGTCGCTCACCGCGCTCGTCGTGTTCCTCAATACCCTGCCACGCCTGGGTTGGCCGGCCCTTGCGATATCCGTCGTCCTGGCCGTGGCCCTGGTCGCCTGGGAACTCCGTGTCGCGCAGCCGTTCCTCGACGTCCGCCTACTGGCGTCCAACAAAGCCCTGACTCGCACCTACATACGCAATGGCCTGACACTCCTGGGCACCTATGTGATCCTCTACGGACTCACCCAGTGGCTCGAAGCCGCACGCGGCCTGTCCGCCTACCAATCGGGCCTGGCGCTCCTGCCGATGGGTGCCCTCAGCGCGATCACGGCCCGCGTCATCGCCCGCCGCTCCAAGGTCCGCGTCCCGCTGCTCGCCAGCGCGGTCCTGCTCGTCGTCGGCGCCGTCGCAATGCTCTTCATCGGGACGTCCACCCCGATGCCCGTGGTGCTGGCCGTGAGCGCGGTGTTCGGCCTCACCTCCGGCGCCGGCACGGTCGCCAACCAGACCGTCCTGTACCGCGAAGCTCCCGCAGCAACCGTGGGCACCGCCTCCGGCCTGCTACGCACCTTCGGCTACCTGGGCTCCATCGCCTCCGCGGCCATCACCGGCGTCGCCTTCCACACCCACGTCGCCGACCCGGGCCTGCACCACATCGCGTGGATCCTGGTCCTGATCGCCGCGATCGTCCTGGCGATGACGGCGCTGGACCGGCAACTGGCGCGCTCCGATCGCTCGCAGGAGCCGTGAGCCCGCCTGGCCGGCGCCCTAGCCGATCCGCTGCTCGGCAGTGCTGAGCCAGTGGTCGACGTCGCCGGGCGCGAAGTGGCGGATCGCCCGATCGACCATACGCAGGCTCGCCGAAGCGGTGGTCGCCGCGCCCGGCGCCGTCGTCGAGGATGTGGAGCGGGTAAGCCGGAACGTCGTCGAAACCGGACAGCGCTTCCGCCTGAATCCGGTGCACCGCAGGGATTTGCTCGAAGGTCTTGACGTGCCGCCTAAGTCCCGCCTAAGCCTCAGCGTCCGCCAGCCGGTCCATGATTGCCGCCGCCCGATCCAGCACCCTGCGTTCCTCGGCCGTCAGCGTCCCCGAGATCGCCTTCGACAGCCACGCCTCGCGGGTCGCTTCGCTGCGCTCCACCACCGCGCGGCCGGCTTCGGTGGCGCTGACCAGTACCTTGCGGCCGTCGCTGGGGTCCCGGCCGTCGGTGATGAGGCCGGCGGTGCGCAGGCCGGTCAGGGTCTCGGCCATCGACTGGCGGCGGACGTGCTCGGCGTGCGCCAGTTCCGTCGCGGTGGCCTGGCCCTGCTCCACGATGCGGTGCAGGACGGTCAGGTGCGACCAGGTCACCGGGAGGTCGCCGATCGGGGCCTCGAAGCGCAGGCGGGCCCGCAGGCGCGTCATGGCCCGCATCAGTCCGAGGGCGGTGCCCTCGGGCGGAGGCGGTTCGCTGTTCATCGGGCCAGTTTACGTGGGGCGAGGGTGCCCGGTCTGGTTGGTAGGCCGGTCAGCCCAACCGGTCCGGTTACGGAACCACCGTCACCGGCCACTTGCCCGCCTTCACCAAGCGGATCGCCACCGAGCCGACGATGCGGTGCCCGGCCTTCTGCGAGGCCCCGATCACCACCGCGTCCGCCCGCAGCTTGGTGGCGAACTCGCACAGCGAGTGGAACGGGTCGCCCTCGCCGGTGTAGAACTCCCAGCGGGCGCGGTGGCCCTCCGGCAGCCGCGCGGCCGCGTCTTCCATCTGCTGGCGCAGGTCCTCGGCGGTGGTGCGGCCGGCGGCGATCATCTCGGAGGCGGCCGAGGGGGAGACGCTGGCCGGATAGGGCTGGATGTAGACGAGCGCCAGCTTGGAACCCTGGCGCCGGGCCAGGCCGGCGGCGTAGGCGGCGGCGCGGACGGAGCTCTCGGTACCGTCGATGCCGGCCATGATCACGAGCGGCCCGTCCGTACCCAGTTCGAACATTCTGCGGCTCCCGGCGTGTGGAGGACGTGTGGGCGTTCCCCTCTAGAGCATACGGATCGAACGGCCGCTTTGGTCAGGCGGGAGCTGCCCCGCTCCGGCCGCGGATCCCGTTCAGCGCCATGTCGATCGCCTCCTTCACGAACCGGTCGTTCACCGTCCCGTGCCCGTGCAACAGCCGGTGGTAGATCGGCCCGTAGATCAGATCGAGCGCTACCTCGATCCGGGTGTCGGCGGGGATCTCGCCACGCTCTGCGGCGCGTTGCAACGCCGCCCGCGCCGACTCCCGACGCGGCTCGACGAACCGCCGCCGGTATTCGGTGGCGAACGCCGGATCGGCCTGGGCCGCCGCGATCAGCTGCGCGATGACCGCGCCGTATGGCCGCGAGCTGACCAGCCGGGCCCACGGCCGGATCAACGACACCAGATCGCCGCGCAGCGAACCGGTGTCCCGGACCGCGGGCTGCACCGCGTTCCACTCGCTGAACAGCGCGTCCAGCGCCAGACTCTCCTTGGTCGGCCACCACCGGTAGATGGTGGCCTTACTGACGCCGGCCCGTTCGGCGACCGTGTCCATGCTCACCGCCGACAGGCCGCGGTTCAGCAGCAGCTCTGAGGCGGCGGCCAGGATCGCCTGGTGCGCCCGGTGGCTGCGCGGCCGGCCCCGCTGCGGGGCGTCGGCTGGAGTGTCGGCCGGAACGATGGCCCGAACGGTGGCTGGGGCGTCGGCCGGAACAACGGCTGGAGTGTCGGCCGGGGCAGTGGCCGTCTCGGCGGCCAGTTCACCCATAGCGTCCACGCCTAGTCGGCGGCGATCTCGGCCAGGTCCGCCTCGGTCAGCTCCAGATGGACCGCGTCGATGATCGGGTCGACCTGGTCAGCCCGCCGGAAGCCGGCGATCGCGCCGCTGACCGCGGGGTTGCGCAGGGTCCACGCCACCGCGACCGCCCCGGCCGACATGCCATGCCGCTCCCCGACCGCGCGCAACCGCTCGGCCAGTGCGAGGTTCCGGGTCAGCTGCGGCTCGGTGAACCAGTCGTCGCTCTTGCGCCAGTCGTTGTCCGGCATCGCCTCGATCCGCTCCCGGGTCATGGCGCCGGTCAGCAGCCCCGAACCCATGGGGGAGTAGACGATGACGCCGATCCCGTCCTGCTTCGCCGCCGGCAGGATCTCTGCCTCGACCTCGCGTTCGAGCAGCGAGTACGGCGGCTGGAGCGTCTCCACCGGCGCGATCGCCTGCAACCGCCGGATCTGCTCCAAAGTGAAGTTCGAGACCCCGATGTGCCGGACCAGACCCTGCTCCTTCAACTCGACCATCGCGGCCCAGCCCTCTTCGATGTCGGGCTCGGGGTTCGGCCAGTGGATCTGGTACAGGTCGATGGCCTCGCCGCCGAGCCGCTTCAGGCTGGCCTCGGCTTCGCGCAGGATCGAGTCGTGCTTGAGGCTGTGCCGGACGTGGCCGGTGCCGTCGTCCAGCAGGGAGTTCTTGGTGAAGACGAACGGACGCTCGTGCAGGCCCTGCAACGCGCGCCCGACCACCGTCTCGGAGTGCCCGAAGCCGTACGCGGCGGCGGTGTCGATCCAGTTCACGCCGAGTTCCAACGCCCGGTGGATCGCCCCGATCGAAGCGTGGTCCTGCTGCGGTCCCCAGCCGAACTCCCAGTCACCGCCGCCGATCGCCCACGCGCCGAAGCCGACGCGGGTGATGGCCAGTCCGGTGCCGCCGAGCGGGACGGTGGGCAGCTGTGTGGTTCCCATGGGTCCTCCGTCTTGCTGGAAGTTCTCTTCATGGAAACGATACGCCCAGTTTCGTTTATGGCGCTATTGCTCAGCCCGGCAGGGCGTCACAACGGGTGCACCGGCCCGGTGGTCGACGGGATCAGCACGTTCCGTCCGCCGCAGGTCAGCATGACGCCCTCGGTGGTGACGCCACTCCGGTCACAAGTCACGGACTGCACCTGGCCCGCCTTGCCGGGTTCCATGGAGCTCTGGCTCAGCTCGTCCACCTGGCACGTCGCCCCGCCGGACTTGATCTGGAAGACGTAGGTCCGCCCGGCGTCCACACCCCGCTGGTCGACCTGCACGGCCGCCGGCGAACATGTGCGCGCCGCCGTCTGGAAGCAGGTCAGCGCACCGGGATCGGCGGCGGTGACCGACGTGTCGGAGGTGACCGCGCGCGTGATGGCCGATCCGCAACTCGCCTTGGGCAGCGCCGTCTGGGCGTTGTGGCCGCCCAACTGGGTGGCCGCGACAGCGCTGCCGGCGGCCAGGACGACGACAGCGGCACCGCCGCCGATGATGACTACTCGAGTTCTCTTCATTCCGGTCACCTTTCTCGCTTGTACCGTCATTGATTTGGACGGAGCGAGTCCGGGCCCGGTTCCATCTATGCCGAAGTCGCCCCGATTTCCCGTGGGGCGTTCGCCCGCACGAATTCCTCGAACTCGCCCCAGCCCAGCACCCGGTCCCGGGAGCCGGGCTGCATGACCGCGAGCCGGTGGACCCCCAGCTGGGCGTAGTCGGCGACCACCTCCGGCGTCAGGGTCTCGTTCGGCGTGACGGTGATCGTCAGCTCACTGAGATCGCGGCCCGCGGCCTCGGCGGCCGTCCGCAGCACGCTGATATATGTCTTGACGGCTGCCCGATCCAGCGCGAAGCCGTACCACCCGGAGCCGTACCGCACGGTCCGCCGGAACGCCGCCTCCGTGTGGCCGCCGACCACCAGCGGCACGCGCGGCTGAACCGGTCGCGGGTAGGCGTCGACCTGCGAGAACGAGACGTGCCGTCCGTCCATCGCCGGCGCCTTGTCGTACCACAGCGCCTGCATCGCCTCGATGAACTCATCCGACCGGGCGCCCCGGCCGCGCGGCGAGACGCCCATCGCCTCCATCTCAGGCTCCAAATACCCCACGCCGAGGCCGAGGACGGCCCGGCCGTCGCTGACCACGTCGAGCGAGGCCACCGCCTTGGCCAGCCGCACCGGATTGTGCTGCGGCAGGATCAGCACCCCGGTCCCCAGCCGCACCCGGCGCGTCACCCCCGCCACCAGCGCCAGCGCGATCAGCGGGTCGAGGATCGGATGGTCCGGATCCAGCGGCGAGGGCGAGCGCCGCGGGCTCGGCAGCACCGTGTGCTCCGGCGCCCAGACTGACTCATAGCCCAGTTCCTCGGCCAGCTTCCCGACGTTCCGCAGGCCAGAGGCCGTCGCGCACGGCCCCATCCCGATTCCGAAAACCCCCACCACAGGTGTCATATCGATCACAGTCCGACGCTATGAGTCCGCCGGAACGGCGACAAGCGAGCGTTCGGCATGAGGCTCATGCCACCCGCGCATGCCACCCACGCATGCCACCCACACGACAGCGGGTCCCCCGCGGCGCGAACGCCACAGGGGACCCGGGTGCGAGCGGCTATACCAGTCGGTATAGCAGCGGCTACACCAACCGCCACAAGTGATCCGTGGTCCCATTGTCATTCCACTGCGTCACCTGCGCGCCGTCGGCGGTGGAGGCCCCGCTGACCGCCATCAGCAACCCGCTGTGCACATTGAAGATCTTCGACCAGCCGTTCCCGGCGTCGGAGATCCGCCACAGGTGGTCCGGCGTCCCGTTGTCCATGTACTGCTGCACGAACGCCCCCGCCGAGGTGTCCTGGTTGTGCACGGCGAGCACCTTGCCGCTGTTCCGGTTCACGATCCGCACCGTCCCGTCCGGGTTCGGCACGACGGCCCACAGATGGTCGGGGGTCCCGTTGTCAGTCCACTGCGTCACGTTCGTGACGTCGGCCAGTGACATCCCCGAGACCGCCAGCACCTTGCCGGAGTTCTGGTTCTGGATCTTGTACCACCGGGTGCGGTCGGCGGTGACGGTCAGCGCCGGGGCGAACATCGCGCCGACCACCGGCCGGTTCTGGAAGCCCTGCTGCGCGGCCGAGGTGACGTCGTACCAGTCGGAGAACGGCACCCGGTTGCCGGTGCTGTTCGCGAACCCGTACACCCCCTGGATCAGGGTGTCGCGGACCGGCTGGTCGGACAGGAACGCCGCGGTGAAGATCTCCCAGTCGGCCTTGGTGTAGTTGTGCCGCGGGTCCAGGATCACGCCGTAGGTGCCGGCGTTGGACTGGTACCAGCCGGCCTCCTGAGTCTTGATCCCGGTCGGCACCAGGTTCAGCCCGAGCAGCTTGTCCGGGAACCCGTTGTACTTCAGCGACCAGGTGGTCGGCGAGCCGTAGGCCAGGTCCAGGTACGTCCCCGACGGGTCCTCGCCCTTGGTCACCCACTGGCTGATGTAGCTGCGCGCGGTGGAGTAGTACGAGGCCTGATCCGCCGCGTACGCCGACCCGGCGATCGAGGAGATGACGCTCATCGCCCCGATCGCCACCTGGCCCTTGAGCGCCAGGTTCGCCGAGTGCGCGATCGGGCCGGTGAAATCGTCGGTCTGGTTCTGGTTCGCCGGGTCCAGCGCGTTGAGGACCAGATAATCAGCCCACTGCTTCAGGATCGTGTAGTGCTGCTGCGCGAACGCCGTCGCCGAGGCCGCCGGTATGCGTTGCAGCAGCGCCGCGATCATGATCAGCATGTTGGCCGATTCCTCGACCGGCATGTCCTCCTCGTTGCCGTCGTTGTGCCCGGCGGCGTTCGGATAGCTGCTGCCCAGGTCGTGCACCGCAAACGTTTTCGGCCATTGCCCGCTCTCGCTGTAGTCCAGGATCGGCTCCAGCAGAAGCTGTAGGTAGGACGGATCCAGGAACAGCAGCCCGGGGAACGCCGGGTAGATCACGTCGACCGTGGAGACGTTGCCGTCGGAGGAGATCTCCTTCAGGAACGCCCACGGCGACCCGTTCCTGCTGACCAACTCGGTCCCGCCGATGACCTGCCGCGCGGCCAGCGCGCACAACGCCGCGTAGTCGGCACCGACCGACCCGCCGCCCACGGCCGCCGAAGCGGTGGACTCGATCTGCGCTTCCAGCGACTGGGCCGAGGCCAGCGCCGCGGGATAGTCGGCCAGGAACCAGTCGACCATCGCCTCCCAGCTGCCCCAGTACGTCGACCACCACGGCGGCAGATCAGCACCCAGATACGTGAGCGCCGGCGTGCGGACGTGCCCGACCGCCGCCACGAACACCGCCGAGGGACTGGCCGACGTCACCGTCCCCAGATTCCGGTTCAACCCGGCCACCGGCCAGTTGTCGTTGATGGCCCGCGGCTGGTTCTGGTCCACGGTGTCCGGCAGCGTCCCCTGCGACACCGAGGCGCCGCGCACCACGATGTCCTGGCCCAGCTGCCATGTCAGGCCGCCGGCGGCCGACGACGCCAGCACCGAGGTGCCCCACGAGGCCTGGTCGCCGTGCTCGCCGAACACCGTCGGCGTGTTCGGCGTGAAGCCCATGATGACGCTGCCCGCGCCGGTCTGCTGCTGGGCCCAGGTGACCTGCTGCGTCACATCGCCGTGCGCCCACTCCGCCGACACGTCCAGGTGCACATCGACGGTGTGCGAACCGCCGTCGGCGCTCGCTGCCCGCACCGTCACGTAGGACAACGGCACGCTCTGCCGCTGCAAGTCCGTCGGCTCGACCGGGGAGAAGAAGGTCACGGTCAGCGTCACCCCGGCGGCGGTGAAGGTGAAGATCGAGCGGGTCGCCGTCAGCTGCACCGAGGTCTGGGTCATGCTGTTCGGCACCACGCTGGACGCCGGCGCGCCGGCGAACAGGTAGGCCGTGCCGTCGATACGCGCGATCCCGCACAGCGCCGTTGTGTGGCCGTTCCAGAACGACGACCAGGTCCCGACCAGGGAGTCCCCGGCCAGCCAGGTACTCAGATACGGCGAGCGCACGGCCAGCGGCGTGGCCGGCGGCCGCAGCGGGGTGAACGAGATGTCCGCGCGGGCCTGTGCGGTGCGGGGCGCAGCCGCCGTCGCAGCCGCCGCCTTCGCCGCCGCCATCGCCGTCGCAGCAGGCTGAGTCGCTGCCATAGCCTGGGCCGTGCCGTCGACGACCCCGCCGAACGCCCCGCCCACGGCGAGCGCCGCCAAGCTGGTGTTTCGCAGCAGTCCGCGGCGGCCGAGGACGGGGCCGCTCGGTTCGGGGGTGGAGCCTGGGGCAGGAGTTGGCTCGAGAGCCGGGTTGGACACAGTGCTGTCCCTTCAGGTGAGGGCTGGCCCGGGGGTCAGGGTCGGGGGGAAGGGTTCCCCCTGCCGGTCGCGCGGACCGGAGGGGGAACCCGGGATTTGGCTGTGCTGCTCAGATCTCGGCCGCGCTGCTCAGATCACGGAGCCGGCGGGCGTGCCGTAGCCGATGGACAGGCTCTGGGTACGCCACGGGCTTCCGATGGCCGACAGGTAGGTCTCCTGCAATTGGTTGCTCCCGGCATCCAATGAGTAAACGCTCGCGTAGGTCATCGCCTGGTTGGCGTCGGGGTGAACGAGGGCGTCGATGTTGCCGGCCGGGTTCGGCGTGCCGTACTTGGCCGACAGGTCCTGGCTGGTCCACGAGGCGCCGAGCTGCGAAATGTAGCTCTCCTCCAAGTGGCCGGTGCCAGCGTCGACAGTGTAAACGCTCGTGTATCCGTTGTGGTACAGGGCGACCGGAGCGGTGTTGAGGCTCGCGGCCGGCGTCCCGGACTGGGGCACCAGATCCTTGGAGTACCAGGGCTGACCGATGGCCGACAGGTACGTCTCCTGCAAGTGGCCGTTCGAGTTGATGGTGTAGACGCTGGTCCAGCCCTGGTGCACCGCGACGGTCGGGGCGACGGTGGTCGCCGGGGTGCTGTACTTGGCGGAGAGGTCCTGGGTGGCCCAGTTCTGGCCGAGTGCGGGGATGTAGCTTTCGCGGACGTGGCCGGTTCCGGCGTCGACGGTGTAGACGCTGGTGTAGCCGCCGTGCATGATCGAGACCGGCTTGATGTTGGCCGAGGCCGGGGCGCCCTCAGCGGCGGCGAGGTCCTTGGAGTACCAGGGCCCGCCGAGCTTGGGCAGGTAGGTCTCCTGAAGGTGGCCGTTGCTCTGGTCGATCGTGTACACGCTCAGCCAGTCCTGGTGCAGAACCGTCGTGGGCGTCACCGACGTCGCCGGAGCGCCGTAGTTGTTCGTCAGGTCCTGGGTGGCCCAGGGCCCGCCGAGCTTGGGCAGGTACGTCTCCTGCAAGTGGTGGTTGCTGGCGTCGACGGTGTAAATGCTCGTGTATCCGTCGTGGTAGATCGCCACCGGCTGCGTGCCCGCGAGCACTGCCGGGGTGCCGTAGTTGGTGGAGAGGTCCTGGGTGGCCCAGGAGCCGCCCATCTTCGGCAGGTACGTCTCCTGCAAGTGGCTGTTGCTGGAGTCCACCGAGTACACGCTCGTGTAGCCGTCGTGCACCAGCGTCGAACTCGCGGCGGTCTCCGCCGGGGTCTGCGCCGGCGGCGGAGGCGGCGTTCCTCCGCCGCTGGTCCACAGGTAGGTGACGGTGACATCACCGTTGTCGGTCAGGCCGATGTTGGAGAAGGTGCCATCGGCCAGGTCGATACCGGCCGGGTTCACGACCGTGGACCCGATGTCTGACTTGTCGCCGTTGTAGCCGTTGTCGTAAGCGGCCTGGGCCTCCGGCTCGCCCTGCGGGAGGCTGGTGAACTCGGCGCGCGGGTTGTCCCAGTAGTTGTCGTGGATGTTCCACGGACCGACGTCCCACACCGGCGCGGTCTCACACCGGACCGGGCCGCAGACCTGGACCGAGTACTCGCCGGACCCCTTCGGGGACAGCGCGGTCGTGGACGGCAGCGCCACGAAGTGGTCGTTCTGCTGGATCACATGGCCGTTGGCGGTGGTGCTGCCGACCAAGCCCTCGTCGGTGGCGAACACCTTGTAGGACAGTGGCGTGGCGGTGGCGTTCGGGGCGGCCGCGGCCGCGGTGACGTTCGCGTCCGCGGTCACCGCGATGCTGGTGACGCTCGGCGCCGTCCCCGAGGCGCTGCTCCACATCGTCACGCGGGTCTGCACCAGCGTCGCCGCCGCGGACAAGCGGGTGGCGCCGTTCGCCCCGGCCGGGGTCCACTCAGTCCAGGTGCCGTTCGCGGCCTGGCCCCGGACGTCGACCTCGACGCGGGAGCCGGACGGCTGCTGCACGTTGGAGACGACAGTGAGCTGGTTCGTCGCGGCGGACAGAGTGTGCGCCGGGAATGTGTCCATGGCGTAGCCACGGGAGTCCTGGGCGGCGGCCGTGTGTGCTTGGACGTCCCGGACGGCCAGCGCGTGGCCGGTCCAGGCGGTGTTCACGTCGTCGGAGTGGGCCTGGGCCAGGTTCTCCTGCCAGCTCGACGCGCCGGCAGCGCTTGTCGTGCCCGTGCCCGTCGTGCTTGTCGGGTTCGCCGTGACGGCGCCGGCCGAGCCGGCGGCCACGGTCGCCACACCGGTGGCGGCGAGCAGCACGGTGCCGAGGGCGGCCGCGGGTATTCGGAGTCTGCGATTGTTATTCATGACATCGAGTCCTTGGATACCTCTTAGTAGGGGATTACCATTTAGCTGTCGGATTACTCTCAGATGACGGATGCGGCGGGTGTTCCGTAGCCGCCCGACAGGCTCTGCGAGCGCCAGGCCTGGCCGATCGCGGCCAGGTAGGTCTCCTGGAGCTGGTTGCTGCCGGAATCGATCGAGTAGACGCTGGCGTAGACCATGTTCTGGTTCGCGTCCGGGTGCACGAGGGCGTCGATGTCGCCGGTCGGGTTCGGCGTGCCGTACTTGGCGGACAGGTCCTGGCTGGTCCATGACGCGCCGAGCCCGGTGAAGTAGCTCTCTTCGAGGTGGCCGTTGCTCGCGTTGACGGTGTACACGCTGGTGTAGCCGCCGTGGAACAGGGCGATCGGCGCGGTGGTCAGGCTGGCCGCCGGGGTGCCGGACTGGGGCACCAGGTCCTTGGAGTACCAGGGCTGACCGATCGCGGACAGGTAGGTCTCCTGCAGGTGGCCGTTGCTGTCGATCGTGTAGATGCTGGTCCAGCCCTGGTGCACCGCGACGGTCGGCGCCACGGTCGTGGCCGGCGTGCCGTACTTGGCGGAGAGGTCCTGGGTGGTCCAGTTCTGGCCGAGGGCGGCGATGTAGCTTTCGCGGACGTGGCCGGTTCCCGCGTCGATGGTGTAGACGCTGGTGTAGCCGCTGTGCATGATCGAGACCGGCTTGATGTTCGCCGAGGCCGGAGCGCCTTCAGCCGCCGCGAGGTCCTTGGAGTACCAGGGGCCGCCGAGCTTGGGCAGGTACGTCTCCTGCAGATGGCCGTTGCTTTCGTCGATCGTGTACACGCTCAGCCAGCCCTGGTGCAGGACGGTGGTCGGGGTGACCGAGGTGGTGGGCGCGCCGTAGTTGTTCGTCAGGTCCTGGGTGGCCCAGGGCCCCCCGAGCTTCGGCAGGTACGTCTCCTGCACGTGGTGGTTGCTCGCGTCGACGGTGTAAACGCTCGTGTATCCGTCGTGGTAGATCGCGACCGGCTGCGTGCCCGCGAGCACCGCCGGAGTGCCGTACCTGGTGGAGAGGTCCTGAGTGGCCCAGGAGCCGCCCATCTTGGGCAGGTAGGTCTCCTGGAGATGGCCGTTGCTGGAGTCGACCGAGTAGACGCTCGTGTAGCCGTCGTGCACCAGGGTCGAACTCGCCGCGGTCTGCGCCGGAGTCTGGGCCGGCGGGGGCGGCGGCTGAGTCGGCGGGACCAGCTTGGTGTAGTGCTGCGGGTAGAAGGTCCCGGCGTTGGGGTCGTCATAGGGGTAGGTGATGAGGCGGTAAGCGGTGCCGTAGGAGTTGCTGGGACCGTGTTGTTCGAAGCCCCAGTAGGCGGTGTGGCTGGAGTCCGACCAGTGGTCGAACATCACCACATGGCCTTGGCTGCCCGCGGACGGGTTGGTGAGGACATCGCCTTGCTGGAGGTTGTCCTTGGCGACGTCGACGAAGCCGTTGGACTCGTACATCTGGCCGGACACCAGACCACCGGGGGTGGGTGAGGTGTCGCTGATGTGGAGGGCGTAGGACACGTAGCCGGAACAGTCGGCCCGGTAGTTTCCGAAGCCGGACGTGCCGTCGCCCTGGTTGTAGACGACGCCCTGGCCGCCGTTGGCGTCGACCCACTGCATGGCGCGCGTCGCGGCCATGCAGCCGGCGATGTCGCCGTCCTCGGACGAGGTGTCGGTACAGGTGCTGGCTGCGTCCTGGGGGGACGCCGCCGTTGTCACGGAGGCGGTGCGCACGGCTGGTGCGGCGTACGCCGCACCAGTGGTCGCGACCAGCCCGAGGGCGGTCGCGCCGACGGCCAGCGCGACCCGCAAGCCGGTGTTGCGCGGGAATCTCATTAGTGTCCTCTTCCTTTCATCAATGTCTGATTCGAGGTGTTGAGCGACATTCGTTCCGTGATTCCGGGCAGGAGGGATCACCCCCCGGCCCGCATTAGGGACGGGTTATGCAGCGTGGAGCAGACTGATTCAGTGCTTTTACAGACCCCGGGTGTGAGGTCCCACCACCCACCCGACGACGGCCGGCTGCCGTCGCCTTCACCACACCCGGTCGCCCGGGCGGATCAGAAGTGCGGGGTAGCGCACTTCGGCGGGGGAGGCGTCGTGGAGCCGGGAGGCGGGCACGTGTTCCCCCAGCCGGTGTCCTCGCCGCCCCGGACGCCGGCCGCTGTGTGGGCGGCCGCCGTAGCGGTGGTGCGCGCCGCGCCATACGCGGCGGTGGAGACGGTGGTCGTCGCGATCGCGCCGGCGACGGCCAAGGTGGTCAGGGCGACGGCTTTCAGCTTGCGCATGTCTCGTCCCTTTCACGTGAATGCCAGGCACCCGTGTCAGGGTTCCTTCATACACAGTGATTCCTGGAATAGCCGGGCCGACAGGTGGCAGATGGTTCACCATGTGGCTGGGAAGAACTGGAAGGAAGACATCGATGGACGGACCGACCGGAACCGGACAGGGGGAAGACGTCTTGGCCGCCGTCTACGCCTGGGTGGTCGCCGAGCGTCGGCCGACCGAGGCCGACCTGGCGCGAATGCCGTCGGAAGTCGGCCACCCCGAAGCTGAGTGCCGGCGGGCCGTCGCGCTGTTGGAGGAACGGCACGTCCTGGTCCGGGACGGCGCCACCGTCGCCGCGGCCAGCCCCGACGTGGCGATCGCGGCCCTGGTCGGGCCGCGTGAGAGCGCGCACCGGCGGGCCGAGATGGACCTGCTGGCCGAACGCGGCAGCACCGACCGGCTCCGGGCCCGGCTCTCCGCGCTCGCGCCGGTCTACTCCGAACTGGCCCACGAAGGCGGCTCGCCCGGCGTCGACGTCATCGAGGACATGCACGCCGTCCGGGCCCTGATCAGCGATCTGACCGCGACCTGTGAGAGCGAGATCATGGCCTGCCAGCCCGGCGGCGGCCGGCCGCCCCGGGCCCTGGCCGACGCCCTCCCCCGGGACCTGGCACTGCTGCGGCGCGGCATCGTGCTGCGCAGCCTGTATCAGCACACTGCGCGGTTCCACGTCCCCACCCAGGACTACGCCGAAGCCGTCCTCGCCGAGGGCTCGCAGATCCGCACCGTCGCCGAGATCCCCGGCCAGATGATCGTCGTGGACCAGCGGACCGCGTTCCTGCCGCACGTCCGCCACGAGTTCGGGGCGATCGTCGTCCGCGAACCCTCGATCCTGGCCTACCTGTGCTCGGCCTTCGAACAGTCCTGGAACCTCGGCACCCCCTACCAGACCGGCCCGTCCGCCGCGCGGATGGCCGTCACCGAGATCAAGTCCTCGATCCTGACGCTGATGGCCAACGGCCTGAAGGACGATGTGATCGCCAAGCGCATGGGGCTGTCGGTCCGGGCCTGCCGCGGCCACATCGCCGAACTCATGGAGACCTTCGGCGCGCGCAGCCGGTTCCAGGCCGGGGTGATCGCCGCCGGGCTGGGGCTGCTGGACCCGAAAGGGGTGGGTGGGACGCCTGAGATCGGCACCGCGTGAGTCCGCCGTACCCCCGCAGGCCTCGCGGGTACGGTGATCTCATGCGTATCTGTGTCTTCCTCTCCGCCGCCGACCTCGACGAGCGCTACACCGGCCCGGCCCGCGACTTCGCCGAACGCCTCGGCAAGGGCGGCCACACCCTGGTCTGGGGCGGGTCCGACGTCGGCCTGATGAAGGTGCTCGCCGACGGTGTCCAGGACAGCGGCGGCCGCCTGGTCGGGGTCTCGGTCGGCTTCCTGTCCGACAAGGCCCGCCCGGACACCGACGAGATGGTGGTCGCCGCCGACCTCGCCGAGCGCAAGAAGCTGCTGCTGGCCAAGGCCGACGCGGTGGTGGTGATGGTCGGCGGCACCGGCACCCTGGACGAGGCCACCGAGATCCTGGAGCTGAAGAAGCACGGCCACACCGCCAAGCCGATCGTCCTGCTCAACACCGCCGGCTTCTACGACGGCCTGAAGCAGCAGTTCCGCCGCATGGAGGACGAGGGCTTCCTGCCGCTGCCGCTGGCCGATCTGGTGCACTTCGCCGACGAGCCCGCCGAGGCGCTAGCGTATCTGGACTCTGCGATACACGCATGATGCCTTGAGTCCCGTCCGTGATGCCTGCGGGCGGGTTCTTTCGCCAGATACCGCACTACTGGTCGTGATCAAGGCGGATTGCTACGTTGCGCCTCGATGACCGCTACAACTTCGATACTGTGCGCCCTGCTCGGCTCCTTGCCGGTGACGGCGTTGCCCTCCGGCGCGGACTGCTTCCAACCGCGCCTGGAGATATCGGTGACGGTGAACGGCCGTCCCGCGGTCCCCGATCCGCTGATCAGGACCGGTGGCCCGGTCCATATCTCTTACCGGCTGACCAACCCCGGCGACTGGGACATCGGTGACATCCGGCTGACCGCGCCCCAGGGCACGATCGTCTGCCCCTCGGGCGGCGCCGAGGTCCCGGTGCTGAAAGCGCACAGAAGCGTGACGTGCGTGGCGGTGGTCGACAGCGCCGCCGCCGGGACGCAGGACGGGACGGCCACGGCCACCGGGCAGGTCCGGTGGTGGTGGCATGACGACGACCACAATGACTGGCGCCAGTCGGTGACGGCTTCGGCGCCGGTCGGGTATCGCGGGGTCGGCGGACTGATCACGGGTACTGATTCGGTGTCGGTCACGCCGACCGCGAGCGGTGGCCGGGCCACTTTCGCCTACACGGTCACCGATGTGGGGAACCTGCCGGTCTACGACTTCTCGCTCAGCGACCCGCTCGTCCCCACCGCGAACATCAGCTGCACCGGATTGCAGTCCGCCGCCGGCAGCAGCGCGAGCGGCGGTATCTCTGGCGAGTTGGCGCCAGGCGCGGTCGCTCATTGCGACGCCACGGCTGATCTGGCTCCCGGCGCTTATCACAGCACTCTGTCTGTCACCGCTGATGACCGCACCTCGACCGCCGGCCAAGACGGCGGCACCATCGCGCCGCCGACGCTTTCCGCTTCTGCGGCAGCCGGATTCAGCGTGGTCGCCCTACCGCCGCCACCGCCTAAGCCGACTCCCACGCCGACCCCGACCCCGACTCCTACGC
>NZ_JAAFZA010000133.1 GCF_015356865.1 Catenulispora pinisilvae | reverse complement strand
CCCCTGCTCCCCCAACGCCTCCCCGCGGGTACGCGGCCCCGGCGAAAGGAGCGCCCACGCAATACGCATCCCGCACCCGCCGGCGACGAAGACCGCGCTGAGTTCCAACATCCCGTGCGGGGCGACGAGCGACAGGAAGGTGCCGAAGCGTCCGTGCGCCGCCATGAACCCGCCGTCGACGGCCAGGTTCGCGGTGTTCATGTACATGGCGACGAACGGGAAGACCAGTGTCACGCCGCCGAACAAGGCCAGCGCGGACACCCAGGCGTTGTTCACCCACACCTTGAACCCGAACGACCCCGGACTGAACTGCGTGTAGTACGTCTCGAACTGCCCACCGGGCCGGAACACCCCGTTCACGAGATCGGGTGACGCCAGCTCCCCCTGCACCCGCGGATTGGCCGCGATGTACCAGCCCATGAAGAACGCGGCCACCAGAGATACCAGCGCAGTGGCGATCCACCAACGTCGCGCTCTGTAGAGCGCCGCAGGAAAGCCGTCCGTGAAGAAGTAGAGGATCTCCCGCCACGCCGGAACCCGCGGGCCCGCGATGGCGCCGCGGGCAGTCGCCAGGAGGGACGACAGATGGCCGACCACTATTGCGTCCGGCGCAGCGGACCTCACTACAGACAGGTGCGTGGCGACGTTCTGGTAGAGCGCGACCAGTTCGTCCGCCTCGGCGCCGTCCAGCACGCGGCTCCGACTCGACAACTGCGCCAGCCGCGACCATTCCGGGCGGTGCGCCGCCGCGTACGCGTCGATGTCCACGTCGGAAGACCCCGCCTCTGTGAAGAAGTCTCTGGTGAGAAACTGTGCGCCCACCGTATGAGCGGTCTACGGTTGCCGCAACAAAGTCACGGCCCCGGAGTGGAGAGGAAGACCTTGAGCGACCTGGTCATCGGCGAGGGCGTGGCCCTGGATCTCCGGCTCGCCAAGCTGCCGAGCCGGGCGCTGGCCCGGCTGCTGGATCTGCTCGTGCAGGGCGGGTTGATCGGGGTGCTCGCCGCGGTGCTCGGGGTGGTGGAGTCCGTCGGGGCGCTGGACGACGCGGTGCTGGCCGGGCTCTTGATCGTCATGACCATCGCGGTCGTGGTCGGATATCCGACGCTGTTGGAGACGGTCACCCGCGGGCGCACCCTGGGCAAGATGGCACTCGGGCTGCGCGTGGTGCGCACCGACGGCGGCCCGGTGCGGTTCCGGCACGCGTTGGTACGCGCCCTCGGCGGGATCTTCGACCTCTACGCGACCGTCGGCGTGCTGGCGGTGGTGACGTCGTTCTCCTCGAAGCAGGGCCGGCGTACCGGCGACTGGCTGGCCGGGACCGTCGTGCTCCGCGACCGGGCGCCGGACGCCGGTGTGAGTCCGATGGGGATGGCCGCGCTGTCGATGCCGTATCCCCTCCTCGGCTGGGCGCAGCAGTTGGATCTGTCGGCACTGCCGGATGACGTGGCACTGTCCGCGCGCCAGTTCCTGACCCGCATGCACGAGATGCGGCCGGACGTCGCGGCGCGCCTGGGCCACGAGTTGGCGAGCGAGGTCATCCGGTACGTCGCCCTGCCGCCGGCCGGGACGCCGCCGTGGGCGTACCTCGCGGCGATCACCGCCGAGCGCCGGGTTCGGCAGATGCGGGCCGCGGAGGCCACGCAGCGGGAAGCCTGGGAGCGGGCGCAGGCGCGGTATCCGGCTTATGCCGGGTCGCCGGCTCCGGCCGCATTGCAGGATCCTGCGAAGGGACCGCAGCTGCCGACTATGCCCGCTATGCCGCCGGTGCAGGACCGAGTGCAGGATCGAGTGCCGGAGAGCACGCCCGAGGCCGTCGCGGAGGCTGAGGAAGACGGCTTCAAGCCGCCGGTCTAGACGCGCGGGCCAAGAGCGAGCGCCGGACAAGAGCGAGCACCGCACTGGGACCGCGCACCACATGCACTGCACGGCGCAGCACAGCACAGCACCCAGCCCCACTGCGACCGCGCAGCACAGCACGTGCACAGCACGTCAACACACGCACTACATGCACAGCACGGCAGCACGGCGCACCACATGCACGGCACGGCAGTACCGCGACCAACCGCGAACCCCACCCGAAAACGCCGAAGCCGGCCCCGCCCAGCGGAACCGGCCTCGACCACACGGAACCTCAGTACCGGTAGTGCTCCGGCTTGTAAGGACCCTCGACCTGCACGCCGATGTAAGAGGCCTGCTCCGGCGACAGCTTCGTCAGCCGCACCCCGAGCGCGTCCAGGTGCAGCCGGGCCACCTTCTCGTCCAGGTGCTTGGGCAGCACGTAGACCCCGACCGGGTAGTCCGCGGTCTTGGCGAACAGCTCGATCTGGGCGATCACCTGGTTGGTGAACGAGTTCGACATCACGAAGCTGGGGTGGCCGGTGGCGTTGCCCAGGTTCAGCAGCCGGCCCTCGGACAGCACGATGAGGGTCTTGCCGTCCTGGAACTTCCAGGTGTGGACCTGCGGCTTGACCTCGACCTTCTCGATCCCCGGGATCTTGGCCAGGCCGGCCATGTCGATCTCGTTGTCGAAGTGGCCGATGTTGCCGACGATCGCCTGGTGCTTCATCGCGGCCATGTCGGCGGCCATGATGATGTCCTTGTTGCCGGTCGCGGTGACGAAGATGTCGGCGCTGGCGACCACGTCCTGCAAGGTGGCGACCTGGAAGCCGTCCATCGCCGCCTGGAGCGCGCAGATCGGGTCCACCTCGGTGATGATCACGCGGGCGCCCTGGCCGCGCAGCGACTCCGCGCAGCCCTTGCCGACGTCGCCGTAGCCGCACACGACCGCGACCTTGCCGCCGATCAGCACGTCGGTGGCCCGGTTGATGCCGTCGACCAGCGAGTGCCGGCAGCCGTACTTGTTGTCGAACTTGCTCTTGGTGACCGAGTCGTTGACGTTGATCGCCGGGAAGAGCAGCGAGCCCTCCTTGGCCATCTCGTACAGCCGGTGCACGCCGGTGGTGGTCTCCTCGGTGACGCCCTTGATGCGCTCGCCGATCGCCGTCCAGCGATTGCCGTCCTCGGCCAGCGAGCGGCGCAGCAGGGCCAGGAAGACCTGGAACTCCTCGCTGTCGGCGTCCGAGGTGTCCGGCACGGCGCCGGCCTTCTCGAACTCCGTGCCCTTGTGGACCAGCATGGTGGCGTCGCCGCCGTCGTCCAGGATCATGTTCGGGCCGGTGTTGCCGTCACCGGAGTCCGGCCAGCGGAGCATCTTGTCGGTGCACCACCAGTACTCCTCCAGCGTCTCGCCCTTCCAGGCGAAGACCGGGACGCCCGCCGGGGCCTGCGGGGTGCCCTGGCCGACGACGATCGCCGCCGCGGCGTGGTCCTGGGTGGAGAAGATGTTGCAGGACGCCCAGCGCACCTCCGCGCCGAGGGCCGTAAGGGTCTCGATGAGCACCGCGGTCTGCACCGTCATGTGCAGCGAGCCTGAGACGCGCGCGCCCCTCAGCGGCTGCGCGTCCGCGTACTCGGCGCGGATCGCCATCAGGCCGGGCATCTCGTGCTCGGCCAGGGTGATCTCCTTGCGGCCGAATTCGGCCAGGGACAGGTCAGCGACCTTGTAGTCGCTCGGAGTGAGGACGCTCACGGCGTTTCTCCTGTTTCGTCGGCTGACGTTGCGTAGTTGAATCTAGCGGAGCGTGGCGGGGTACCGCTCACGCGGCCTTGGTGGCTTCGTCGATCAGCAGGACCGGGATGCCGTCGCGGACCGGGTACACCAGGGCGCACTCCTTATCGGTGCACGCCAGGGCCGAGGCCGCCTCGTCCTCGCGCAGCGGCGCGTGGCACTTCGGGCAGGCCAGGATCTCCAGCAGGGAGGGCTCGATCACGGGAGGGCTCCAATCGGTTCGGGTCGGAGACCCGGCGAACCGGGTCGGGGTGGGGCGGCCGGGCAGGAGGCTCAGGCGCGGATGATCGCGAGCACTTCGTCGCGCAGCGCGGCCACCGCGTCGGCGTCGGCGGCCTCGACGTTCAGCCGCAGCAGCGGCTCGGTGTTCGACGGCCGCACGTTGAACCACCAGCCCTGCCCGGTGACGGTCAGGCCGTCGAGTTCGTCCACGGTGACGCCGGGCCGGGCCCCGAAGGCGGCGCGGACCGCGGCCGAGCGGCCGGCCTGGTCGGCGACCTCGCTGTTGATCTCCCCGGAGGAGGCGTAGCGGGAGTAGTCCGCGGCCAGTTCCGACAGCGGGACGTCCTGCCCGCCGAGCGCGGCCAGCACGTGCATCGCCGCCAGCATGCCGGTGTCGGCCTTCCAGAAGTCCTGGAAGTAGTAGTGCGCCGAGTGCTCGCCGCCGAAGACCGCGCCGGTACGGGCCATCTCCTGCTTGATGAACGAGTGGCCGACGCGGGTGCGGACCGGGACGCCGCCGTGCTCGCGGACGATCTCCGGCACCGCCGCCGAGGTGATCAGGTTGTGGATCACCGTGGCGCCCGGGTGCTTGGCGAGTTCGCGGACCGCGACCAGCGCGGTGATCGTGGACGGCGCGACCGGCTCGCCGCGCTCGTCGACCACGAAGCAGCGGTCGGCGTCGCCGTCGAAGGCCAGGCCTAGGTCGGCGTGGTGCTCCAGCACCGCCCGCCGCAAGTCGACCAGGTTCTTCGGGTCCAGCGGGTTCGCCTCGTGGTTCGGGAAGGTGCCGTCGAGCTCGAAGTAGAGGTCGACGACATCCAACGGCAGCCCCGCGAACACTGTCGGGACCGTGTAGCCGCCCATGCCGTTGGCCGCGTCCACGACCACCTTCAGCGGGCGGATCTTCGACAGGTCGACCAGATTGTTGAGATACGCGGCGTAGTCGTTCAGCATCTCGCGCTTGCTGACCGTGCCGGTCTTGTCCGAAGCCGGTAGCGGGGTGCCGTTCAGGATCGCCTGCGCGGCCTGCCGGATCTCCACCAGACCGGACTCCTGGCCGATCGGCGCGGCGCCGGCCTTGCACATCTTGATCCCGTTGTACTTCGCGGGATTGTGGCTCGCGGTGAACATCGCGCCGGGCATGTCCAGCGCGCCGGAGGCGAAGTAGAGCAGGTCGGTGGAGGCCAGGCCGATCTCCACGACGTCGACGCCCCGGGAGGCGGCGCCGCGGGCGAAGGCCGCGGCCAGGTCGGGGGAACTGGGGCGCATGTCGTGGCCGACCACGACGGACGGGGCGCCGACGAACTCGGCGAAGGCCGCGCCGAGGGCTTCGGTGTCGGCCTCGTCGAGCTGGTCCGGGACCACCCCGCGTACGTCGTATGCCTTCACGATGAGTGACAAGTCGTGCCCGGCCACTGGCTCCCGCTTTCAGGTCTGGTCGTACGTCCGGCTGCTTCGCGACGAGCCTATCTTGGGCGGAGCATGGCGGTGGTGTGGTGGTCGCGGGGCGACCACCCGGACGACCCGAATGAGGACGTAGGGCGTGCCAGTGTTCCATCCGCCCCGGCAAGCGCTAATCTCCACCAAGTGAGCCCAGCCCGCAGATGTTCGCGAACCGCGTGTAGCCGTCCGGCCGTCGCGACGCTCACCTACGTGTACGCGGACTCCACCGCCGTCCTCGGTCCTCTGGCCGCCTATATCGAGCCACATAGTTACGACCTGTGCGCGGAGCATTCCACCGGGCTGACCGCGCCCCGAGGGTGGGCCGTGCTGCGCCTGACGGCACCCGACCCGGGCCCGGTGCAGCCCTCGTCGGACGACCTCGAAGCGCTGGCGAACGCGGTACGAGAGGCCGCTCGCGCGCCCCGTGGGGAACGTGGGGGCCGTGGGGGCCGTGGGGAGCACGACAAGCGTGGGGACGACGGGGACGGTGCGGTGCTGTCGCGCGCCCGGGGCCACCTGCGAGCTCTGCCCGATCCCGACCACTGAGCCGGATCCGCGCTGGATCTGAGCCGGATCTGAGCCGGATCCGACCTGGTTCCGCCGGTTCCCCGCCGGATCGGCCCCGATTCTCCGAGTGCCCGATCTGAGCTGCCGCTGAGCTGCCCTTGAGCCGGATCCGAGCCGGGCCGGCCGGCGGATCGGCCCCGAATCCAGCCCGTCACCAAGGCCGATGCTGAGCCGTCGCCGCCGCGAAGACCGAGGTCACGCCGTAGTCGGCACGACACGTGGCGAATGACTGTCGCCGAGCGGCGGATCGGCGGTTACGCTCGACGCGTGCCCATCACTGCCTCGATCAGGTCGGGGGCCGGTCAGGAGCCGCGCCGCCGGAAGCATACGCGTGACCGGCGCGGGCGGGGTCTGCGTGGCCCGCTCGCCCCGCCGCAGGTCCCGCTGGCCTTGACGCGCGCCGAGCAGTTCGACGAGCTGGTGCTGGACGCCGTGGAGCGTCTGGAGCGGCGCTGGCCGAAGCTGTCCGAGGTGGAGCTGGCGGTCGAGGAGGTCCCGCCGGCCGACGCCGAGCACTGGAGCGAGGAGGCCGTGCCGCTGGGCCGGGTGATCACGGACCGTCCCGACGAACCGGTGCGGATCGTGCTGTACCGGCGGCCGGTGGAAGCCCGGGCCGCGGGTCGGCCGGAGCTGGCGGACCTGGTCTACGAGGTCGTCGTGGAACAGGTCGCGGAACTGCTGGGCATGGAGCCCGACGAAGTCGACGAGGGGCGGGATGTGGACGGCTGAGAGCCGGACGCCCGCCCTCCTCAATAGAATTGTCCCCATATATAAGGTGTTGCACCTTATATATGGGGACTCGTTATATACAGGGAGCCCTCAGAGGCTCAGCGCGTGACCGCACCCGAGAGATCGGGCGCCACCGGCGGCACCGACGCCGACACCCGCGCGTCCTCCAGGTCCTCCGCGGTGAACTGCATCCCGCCCTTTTGCGGCAGGTCCGACAGGGTCCGGGCGCCGTAGACCGGGTCGGAGCCGGGCTGCGGCTGGATGATCGTGGTGAACCAGCCGGTGGCCTTCGGGGTGTAGGCGACGGTGCTGCCGGCCCCGATGGTCACCGAGTCGGTGGCCGGCTTGCCGTCCGCGCCGACCGTGGTGACCTGGACCGTCGAGCCCTTGCTGCCCTCCGAGGTGAGGATCAGCGTGCTCTTGGCGTTGCCGCCGACGTTGCTGTCGGCGACGATCGCCTGGCTGCCGACCGGCGGGGTCGGGGCCAGGTAGGCGCTGTCCTGGGTGTTGCTCTTCTGGTCGCTCTCGACCAGCCGGACGCCGCTGACGAAGGAACCGCCACTGCCGACGATCTGCACCGCCGCCGATTCGGTGGGGTCCTGGTCGTCGCCGAGCATGTTCAGTATGACCGTCTTGTCGGCGTCGATGGTCATCGGGCTGTCCCGCTTGGTGTAGCCGTTGCCCGGGTCCTTCGTCTGCCCCGCCAGCTCGATCCGGCCGCTCTTGCCGTACCAGTAGACGTGGTCGATGTTGACCGGCTCGTCGCTGGTGGCGGTGATGACGAGGTCGAACTTGGTCAAGGTGTTGCCGGGGGCCGGGATCCCGGGGATGGTCTGCGTCATCTGGGCGGCGACGGCCGGCGTCTGGGCCGGGATGAAATCCATGCCGCGGCCGGTGTTGACGTCGCTCTTCAACGGCTTGTCGATGTCCAGCACCTGGGCGGCGACCCGGCCCTCGGTGGTGGTGACGTGCACGCTGGCCACGGCGCTCTGCTGGGCCGCCGGGCCCAGGGAGCTGCTGAGCAGATACTCCATCGAGGTCTTGGGCAAGATGGTGATGTCGTGCCCCAGGGAGCCGGTGTCGATCTTGCCGCTCTGGCCGTAGTACGTCAGGTTGACGGTGGCCGGGGCGTTGTCGGTGTTCGCCATGTAGAGGTAGGAATCGCGGTCACCGGTGCCGACCGAGACCCCGGCGAACCAGAAGTCGGTGCTCGGGGTGGTGCAGGGGGTGGCGGCCATGCCGCGCTGCACACCGGTGTCGCTGCGCAGGACCTCGCTGGAGGTGAAGCCGGGGGCGGAGGCGCCGTTGGCCTGGAGGACCAGGGGCACCGAGCGCATCAGGCCGGCGTCGTCGGTGACGGAGATGAACTGGTTGACGCCCTGCACGGTGGAACGGGTGCCGGGCGGGCCGAACTTCAGCTGCGGGAAGGGCTTGCCGCCGTCGACGTACTGGATGCCCGCGCCGTCGTTGCCGGTCGTGGCGTTACCGGCCGGGGTGAAGGCCGTCAGGCTGGTCGAGGTGTCGCTGCCGGCGCCGATCTCGCCCTGGCAGACCTGGGTGGCGCTGCCGATCGGGAGGGTGCGCGAGCTCTGTTCGCTGACCCCGGACTTGTCCTGGCTGCGGGTCGAGTAGCCGTAGCCGAGGCCGGCCAGCAGGACCACCGCGACCACGCCGAGGGCGCTGAAGGTGGAGATCGGGGAGGTGCGGGTCTTGGCCAGGCCGCGGCCGCGGGTGGGGCCGGCCGAGCCGGTCGAGCCGGTCGGGCCGGCTCCGGTGGGGCGCGCGGGGCGCTGCGGGCGGTTCCCGGCGCCGGAGCGCTCGGAACGGGTCGGCCGGGTCATCGGTAGCCTCCCTGCCGGTGGTCGTCGGTCTCGAAGTCGGGGCGCTCGTATTCACCGGTGCCGGGGCGCAGGTAGCCGCCGTACGCTTCGGGGTTCTCGTACTCGCCGCTGTACTCGGCGGCGGCGTACTCGTGGCCGCCGTACTGCTGTGCGTACGGGTCCGGTTGCTGCGCATAGGGATCTGGCTGCTGCGCGTAGGGGTCCGGTTGCTGGGCATAGGGATCCGGCTGTTGGCCGTACGGATCCGGCTGTGCGTAGGCGTCAGGCTGCTGCGCATACGGATCCGGCTGTTGCGCGTAGGCCTCCTGCGGAGGCTGCTGCGCGTAGGGATCCGGCTGCGCGTACGCGTCCTGCTGGTACTGGTACTGCTGGTCGTACTCCGCAGGCTGTTCATACGACGCGTACTCGGGCTGCGGCTCGGGCTGTGGTTCCGGCTCCAGCTCCGGTTCGGGTTCCGGCTCGCGCTGCTGCTGGCCTGGCAGGCTCGGCGGGACGTAGTCGTCTGCGTCCTGCGCCGGACCGCGGTCCTCGGCCCGGCCCCCGGTCGGCAGCGCCATGATCAGCGCGAACAGGAAGATCAGACCCTCGGCCAGCAGCCACGCGGTGCGCGACACGTCCGAGTACGACACCGTCACGGTGCCGCCGCCGGCCGGCAGTTGGAAGCCCTGGGCCCAGCCGTCGACCGTGACCCGGGGCAAGGCGGCGCCGTTCAGCTTCGCCGACCAGTTGCCGTCCGCGTCGTCGGCGAGCACCAGTTGGCGGCCGTCCTGGCCGGCGGCCACGGTGGCCGTGACCGAGCGCTCGGTGGCGCTGGTCTGCTGAAGCGCCTTGGGATCGCTGGTTCCCGGGCCGCGCAGCGCGAGCCGGGCCGCCGGGTTGGAGATCTTCCAGAGGTTGACGCCGCCGATCTGCGACTGCCGGTCCAGGCCGGGGGTGGCGTCGAGGATGTGCACGTAGTCCGGGTTCAGGGTCTTCATGCCGACCACGTAACGGACGCCCAGGGACGCCAGCCCCTGCAACTCGCTGCCGCCGGAATCCGAGAGCAGCCCGCCGACCAGGGTGTTGATCCGGGCGGCGTCGGCCTGCGGGACCTGGTAGTCGGCGTCGCCCAGGCTGGCGCCGTTGTCCCGGACGATGCCGTAGCCGATCACGGTCTGCGCGCCGGAGGCCAGGATCAGGGCCCTGGGCTGGTCGGGCATCTGGGACTGCACCGAGACCACGGCCGGCCGGAAGTCCGCGGCGGACCGCTGGATCGGGCCGGGCACGCCGTTGGTGACCCACCAGGCGGCCGCGAGCACCGGGGTCGACATCGCGGCCAGCGCCACGACCAGGGCGGCCGGCTGGCGCCAGCTCAGCTGCGAGGCTTGGAAGTAGTCGCGCGCGCCCTCGGCGCCGATCACCGCGGCGGTGATCAGGCCGAAGCCGATCGCCGCGGTCGGCACGCCGCTCCAGGGCTGCTGCGGCAACCCGCCGGCCAGACCGGTCGGGCGCACCTGGAGGGCCAGCAGACCGGCGGCGAAGCCCGCCAGGGCCAGAATCCAGCCGGCGAAGGCGATGCGGCGGCGCGGGCCGCTGCGCAGCAGGCCGGCCAGACCGGCCAGGAGCAGGCCGCCGGTGATCCAGTAGGCGTAGGTGCCGGGGCCGCCGGGGTTGGCCAGCAGCAGATGCGTGGGGTCCGGCTGCTTGCCGGGCACCGGCGGCAGGCCGGGCTCCAGCAGCAGGGCCCCCGGGTGCTTCACCAGTTGCAGCGACCACGGCATCAGCACCGCGATCGGCGTCACCAGCAGGATCGCCAGCCGGATCAGCACGGTGGCGAAGTCCGCGGTGGAGCGCCAGAACACGGTCAGCGTGGCGCCGATCGCCAGCACCGCGGCCAGCAGCCAGACGATCGGCGCGAAGGCCGTGGCGATGGCGATCGCGAACGCGGCGGGCCAGGCGGCCCGAACAGAGCCCTTACGCCCCGGTCCCCCTATAGCGAGCAGCACCCCGGAGGCCGCGAGCGGCAGCAGCATGATGCCGACCGCCGAACCCAGCCGGCCGCCGGAGATGGCGCCGGTGGCCGCGGGCAGCAGCGCGTAGGCGGCCGATCCCCAGACCCGCATGGCGCTGGAGGAGACGGTCCGCTTGAGCACCGCGTAGGCAGTCAGTCCGGACAGCGGTACGGAGCCGAGCAGCAGGACGGTCACCGCGAGGCTGGCGTGGCCGAAGAAGAGGGTGCCGAGCAGGGCCACGACCGCCAGGTACGGCGGGGCCGGGGACGTCGAGCCGGTGGCGACGCCGTGCCAGGAGGCGAAGAAGTCGTGCCACAAGTCGGAGGCGCCGTTGGGCGCGGGCAACAGCGCGCCGCCCATCAGACGGCCGCCGGTGAGCAGGTTCCGCGCCGCGACCATCATCACGATCAGCAGCACGATCCACACGAAGTTGCCGGGCATCCGGACCGCGCGGATCAGCCACGGCGTCCCGGAGTCGAAGGACTCGGCCTCCTCGGAGACCGGACCGCTCTCGATGGAGCCCTGGGTCGCCTCTTCCTCGCTCTGGTTCCGGGAGCGGAAACCCTCGAAAGTGTTCTCGAAGGTGAGGCGGAAGACCTGGATCCGCGCGGGGAACAACGTGGACAGGTCCACGGGTCTTTGTGCGCGGGTCCGGGCTCTGGCCCGCCGGGCCCGGATGATGCGGTCCATGCGGCCGGCGTACGCCAGCGCCGCCAGCACCTCGTCCGCGGCCTTCAGCGGCGTCTTGTTCAGCAGCAGGCCGATGGCCCGCAACAGCGACCAGAAGAACAGCCGCAGGAAGGTCAGTATCGGGAAGCGTCCGGAGTGGTTGACGGTGACCGCGTACAGCGCGTGCTGCCGGTCCTCGAAGTGCGGCCGGGAGACACCGGCGCTGATCCGCCGCTCGCCGCGGGCCGCCGCCTCGGCGTGCCAGAGCACCGCCTTGGGCGCGGTGAGCACGTCGTAGCCGGAGTTGTTCACCCGCCAGCAGAAGTCCAGGTCGTCCCGGAACATCGGGATGGCGCGGTCGAAGCCGCGCAGCCGGTCCCAGACCTCGCGCCGGATGAGCATGCCGGCGCTGGACACCGAGAGCACGCGAGTCGGTTCCAGGTGCTGGCCCTGGTCGTGTTCGCCGTCCTCCAGGCCGGTCCAGCGGCGGCCGTCGGCGGTGACGGTGACGCCGACCTCCAGCAGCTGCTCGCGGTCCACCCAGCCGCAGATCTTGGGGCCGATGACACCGGCCTCGGGGTGGTACTCCCCCACCTCCAGCAGCCGCAGCAGGGCGTCGGGGGCGGGCTCGGAGTCGTCGTGCAGCAG
Source organism: Catenulispora pinisilvae (assembly GCF_015356865.1). Lineage (GTDB taxonomy): Bacteria > Actinomycetota > Actinomycetes > Streptomycetales > Catenulisporaceae > Catenulispora > Catenulispora pinisilvae. The sequence continues at coordinate 16,111 of NZ_JAAFZA010000133.1, read as the reverse complement.
CCACAGCCACTCCACGACCTGGCCGTCGCCGCGGCCGTAGAGGTCGAAGTCGACGACCGGGGCGGCCTTGAGCGCGTGGTTCACGGCGGTGCCGAAGCCGGTGTTGCGCTTGGTCTGGAGCACCGCCTCCTGGCCCAGGTTCTCGTCCAGGATCGCCAGCGAGTCGTCCTTGGAACCGGTGTCCACGGCGAGGATCCGCTGTGGGGCGCGCAGCTGCCCGCGCAGCCCGCGCAGGGAGTCCTCCAGCCAGCGCGCGCCGTCGTGGGAGACGATCACCGCGGTGACGACGTGGTTCGGGAAGGCGTTGACGGCCGCCTCGGCGGCGGCCCGGCGCCGGGCCTCGACGTCGGCCACGGCGAACTGCCCGGTCCCGCCGGGCTGGGCGCCGTAGCCACCGGCGGCGAACTGGCCGGTGGCGGCCAGGCCGCCGGTCCGGTATCCGGATTCTGGGTACTGGGACATGTGGCGCTGGCACCGGCTCCGGTCTCGGGAATCCCCGCTCGGGGGCGGACTGAGGGTCCACCATACGCGAGGGTTCGAGGATGCTGACCGGCTATGCCGTTATGCCCGAATTGCGTTCCCGGGCAAGGGGAAGCGCCCGCCGGGCCCTGCGGGAAGAGTCCTCTACAAGTCCTCTTCGCCGGGCCCGGCAAACGTCACAGGACGGCTATACCGCTCATACCGCCGCACGCTTGAGTCGGCGCCGCTCGCGCTCGGACAGCCCGCCCCAGATCCCGAAGCGCTCGTCGTTGGCCAGCGCATAAGTCAGGCACTCGGCCTTCACCTCGCAGTTGAGGCAGATCTTCTTCGCCTCCCGAGTCGATCCGCCCTTCTCCGGGAAGAACGACTCGGGATCGGTCTGCGCACACAACGCGCGGGACTGCCAGCCGCGGTCCTCGTCGACCCCGTTGTGGAGCGGGTAGATGCGGTACACCTCGGCGTGGCAAGCCTCTTCCGCGCCCTCTGTGTACTCCGCGGCCTCGGCCACCGTACGCCTCCCGGCCCTACCTGGTCCGCACAGAAGAAGATCACTCCCCGTGCGGAGATCATCACGACACGTTTGAAATTACACGCGCGTCATTACCGGGCCGTCAAGCCGGGATCTGGTAGCGACCATGCGATTCACCTGTTGGAGCTAATACGCGGCCCCCACCATGCGGACCTCGCTTGACAGCGGACCCGGGTGCCGGATGGGGTGGGGTCATCATGAACGCGCGACTTGTGACCGCCGAGGGCCGCCGGGGCCGGATCCCCGCCGCGGCGCTGGTCGAGGTTGCGCACATGCCGTCTTACTCCGCGATGGAGCCGTGTCGCGGTCTGTGTTGTCGCTGTCGCTGTCACAGCTGACCGAACAGACCCACCGAGTACACAGCCCTGACCGTTGCCCGGCCCGTCGGGCCGGACGCCTTTGCGGAGTTTCCCCCATGCCGAATCAGGCTTCCTCTGCGCCGACCGCCGCGCTCACGCTGCCGCACGACGCCCTGGCCCCCGATCTCGTCGCGCTCTTCCTCGGCGCCAGGCCACACCCCGACATCGTGATACCGGAACCCGTGGTGACGATCGCCGAGCTGGCCGCCGCGGCCCGGGCCGCGGGGGTGGCGGCCGGCGCGGCGAGCGCCGGGCTGCGGTGGGACGCGGCCCGGCAGCGGTTCGCCTCCTGAAATACTGTCTTCATGCGCATAACAGCCCTTGCCGGAGGCGTCGGCGGAGCCCGATTCCTCCGCGGCCTGCTCGCGGCCGCCCCGGACGCCACCGTGACCGTCATCGGAAACATCGGCGATGACATGACCATGCACGGTCTGCGGATCTGTCCGGACCTGGACACGGTCATGTACACCCTCGGCGGCGGGATCCACGAGGAACAGGGCTGGGGCCGGACCGAGGAGACCTTCGGGGTGGCCGACGAGTTGAAGGCGTACGGCGTGGGCCCGGACTGGTTCACGCTCGGCGACAAGGACATCGCCACCCACCTGGTGCGCACGCAGATGCTCGGCGCCGGGTACCCGCTGTCGGAGGTGACCGAGGCGCTGTGCACGCGCTGGGAGCTCCCGGTGCGGCTGCTGCCGTCCACCGACGAGCGGGTCGAGACCCACGTCGTGGTGGACGACGCCGAGGCCCCCGGCGGGCGCCGGGCGGTGCACTTCCAGGAGTACTGGGTCCGGATGCACGCTCCCGACGCGCACGCGATCGTCTCCGTCGGCGTGGAGAACGCCAAGCCGGCGCCGGGGGTCCTGGAGGCGATCGCCGAGGCCGACGTCATCGTGCTGCCGCCGTCGAACCCGGTGGTGTCGATCGGCACCATCCTGGACATCCCCGGGATCCGCCGGGCCGTGGCCGACGCCGCGGCGCCGGTGGTGGGCCTGTCGCCGATCGTCGGCGGCGGCCCGGTCCGCGGGATGGCCGACAAGGTCCTGGCCGCCGTCGGCGTCGAGGTCTCGGCGGCGGCCGTGGCCGAGCACTACGGCGCGGACCTGCTGGACGGCTGGCTGGTGGACGCCGAAGCGGACGCCGGCGCGGTGGCGCGGGTGCAGGCCGCCGGCATCGCCTGCCGCGCGGTGCCGCTGATGATGTCCTCCCCACAGGCCACGCAGGCGATGGCGCAGGCGGCCCTGGACCTGGCCGCCGAGCTCACCGCGACGAAGGCCGCCGCCGCGAAGACCGCGACCGGCTCGGCGTCCTGACCGATGACCGACACCTCCTACACGGTGCACGCGATCGCCGGGATCCCCGAAGTCGGCCCCGGCGACGACGTGGCGGCGCTGATCAGCGCCGCGGTGACGGAGTCGGGCCTGGGCCTGCGCGCCGGCGACATCCTCTGCGTCACCTCCAAGATCCTGTCCAAGGCCGAGGGCCGGGTGGTGCGGGCCGACGACCGCGAGGCCGCGATCGACGCCGAGATGGTGCGGCTGGTCGCCCGGCGCGGGCCGACCCGGATCGTGCAGACCCGGCACGGGTTCGTGATGGCCGCCGCCGGGGTGGACGCGTCCAACACCCCGGCCGGGACCGTGCTGCTGCTGCCCGAGGACCCGGACGGCTCCGCACGGGACATCGCCGACGCGCTGCGGGACCGGTTCGGGGTCGCGGTGGGCGTGGTCGTGACCGACACCTTCGGGCGGCCGTGGCGCGAGGGCCAGACGGATGTCGCCATCGGGTGCGCCTATGTCAACGCGCTCATGGACCACCGCGGCACGATAGACGCCTTCGGCAACGAACTGCTGGTGACGGCGGCGGCCGCGGTGGACGAGCTGGCCGGGGCCGGCGAAGTGGTCAAGGGCAAGGCCGACGGCGTGCCGGTCGCGCTGATCCGCGGGCTCGGCACCCTGGTGACCGAGGAGCCGGGACTCGGTGTGCGGCCGCTGATCCGGGCCGCGGAGAACGACATGTTCTCGCTGGGCACGCAGGAGGCGATGCGCGAGGCGGCGACGCGGCGCCGGACGACGGAGTGGTTCGCCTCCGATCCGGTGCCCGGGGACGTTGTGCGGCGGGCGGTGGCCGCCGCGCTGACCGCGCCCTCGCCCGCGCCCGAGGGCCCGGCCCCGTGGCGGTTCGTGCTGATGGAGTCCGAGACCGCGCGCAAGACGTTCGCCGGCGCGTTGGCCGACTCCGTTCTTGAGCGCGCGCCGTATCTGGTCGTTCCGTGCCGGATCGCTATAGCGTTCCCGGACCCGGAGTTCCTGACGGCCTCCCTAGGGGCTGCGGTGGAGAACTTCCTCGTCACCCTCGCCGCCGACGGCATCGGCTCGAAGTGGACGACCGCGGATCCCGGCGTCGTCAGAACCCTTCTAGCGCTTCCGAAGGAATGGGAACCACTGGGAGTCATCGCTATAGGGAAACCCGCGGAGGCGCCTACCGCGCAGACTCCGCGGGATCCCGAGGACTACATCGCCGTACGCTGAGCGGCCCTACTCGGCTACCGCGGTCCCGCGCTCGATCCGGAACTTCGGCTCCACCGTCAGCTCGCTGATCCGCCAGCCCGCCCCGGTCCGCACCACCTGGTTGCGGTACAGCCCGGTCAGCACGCGCTCCGGGAGCGGGCTGGCGGCGTGCCCGAACGAGCCGGTCACGTAGGCCCGTACCGTGCCGGTGTCGCCCTGGACGTCCACCAGGATGCTGTTGAACTGGTGCGTCAGCCGGTCGTAGTCCTGGTGGTTGGCGCGGGCCTGGGCGATCAGGGCGTCGCGGCCCTCCTGCGTCCCGCCGGGCGTCGTCCCCACCACGTCCTCGGTGAGGACGTCCCTCAGCGCGTCGAAGTCGTGCTCGTCCAGGCATCGGCCCAGGCTCACGAACAGGTCGGTGATCTCGGCCCGGTCGGCCAGGGCCCGGATGTTGTCGTAGCCACTCATCGTCGTCTCCCCATCACCATCGCGTCTCCCGATCAACTATTCATTGGTCGCACCAACTGTTGGCACAACCAATGTTGGTCGCGCCAACTACTTCTGTCAACCCCGCCGCCGAAGTAGGCTGCGGCCATGGACCCGCTCAACACGCCCGTCCGCCTCCGCGGCCACGCGACCTGGCTGTTGGGCCAGGCCTCGACCCAGGGACACCGGCTGATCGGCGAGCGCATGCATGCCGCCGGCGTCACGAGCCGGTCGTACTACTCGCTGCTGGTCGCGCTCGCCGAGAGCGGCCCGACCAGCCAGGCGGACCTGGGCCGGCGGATCGGGCTGGACCGCAGCGACGTCACGGCCGTGGTCACCGACCTGGAGGAGCGCGGGTGTCTGGAACGGACGCCGGACCCGGCGGACCGGCGCCGGAACCTGGTCAAGATCACCGACAGCGGCGCGAAGTTCCTCGCCGAGCTGGACAAGGAAGTCGTGGCCGCGCAGGCGGCGCTGCTGGAGCCGCTGTCACCCGAGGAACGGGACGTCCTGCTCGGGATGCTGGGCCGCATCGTGGAGCACCACACCGGGCTCCGAGTCAGCGGTACAGAAGAGCGCTGACGCGATAGCGATGACCGCGGTAGGGCTCCAGAAGCTCCAGCATGCGGTCGTCATCCCACTTCATCGCGGGATCCCCCAACACGCCGCACACGATGCGGGGCAGATGAAGGTCGCCGACGGACACCGCGTCCGCGTCCCCGTGCGCGCGGTGCATCACTTCGGCGGCCGTCCACACGCCGATGCCCGGCACGGTCCGGATCCGGCGTGCCGCCTCATCCCGCTCCATCCCCACCGTCTCCTCCAGGCGGGCCGCGACCCGGGACGCGCCGAGGATCGCGCGCGAGCGTTTGCCGTCGACACCGGCGCGGTGCCACTCCCAGGACGGGATCAGGGCCCACTCCCGGGGTGAGGGCGAGACGCAGAGGCGGATGTCCGCGGGGGCACCCGGGGCGGGAATCCCGTAGCGCCGCGCCAGCAGTTGGTACGCGCGGTGCGCTTCCTGAACGGTGACCCGCTGCTCCAGCACCGCCGGCACCAGGGAGTCCCAGACCCGGCCGCTCCGGATCACGCGGAACCCACGGTTCCGCCGCACGGACTGGATGAGCTGCGCGTTGCCTTGTGCGGCCACGAGCTCGGTGAACTCCGCGCGCGCCTCCTCGGTATCGCCGAGGCCGAGGAGTTCGGGCAGGGTCTTGAGCAGCCAGGCCGCGCCGGGGCCCCAGACTTCGGCGTCGACGGTCTCGGTCGCCCGGCGCAGGCGCAGGGTTCCCGGGTCGCCGAGCGGGGTGCGGCAGCCGAGCCACAGGGAGCCGTCCTCGGCACGGCGGAAGGTGTGGTCGCCGGCACCGCGGCGCAGAACGCCCACGGTCGTCGCGAGGTCGTAGCCGGGGTCGACGACGATGCTCTGGCGGGCCTGGGCCGGCTCCGGTGGCTCGGGAGGCGCCTGGCGCGCCGCCGGGACGGCGGGGCGCCGCGGCGGGGCGGACCGGCGCCGTTGGAACGCGGCGCCGCCGCTGCGTCCCTTCCGGGCAGCCCAGACCGCCCGGATGTCCTCGTCTTCTGTCACCGTGATCCCAGGGTGCCGAACGCGCTGAAGGGCTCTGACTCGCGGTCGCCCGATCGCCGTGAGCGGTCTGCCGAGTGTGCCATCAAGGCGCTACTCGTCGCTGGAGAACCGCACAGCCTTGTCCGGGAGCACCGCGCCGCACCAGACCCGTGCCCCGGCCCGCAGCTCGTTGTCGGCGCCGATCACCGCGCCGTCGCCGACCACGACGCCGTCCAGGACCGTGTTCGCGCCGATCCGGGCCCCGGCACCGATGATCGAGCAGTTCACCTTCGCACCGGTGCCGATCACCGCACCGGAGTCCAGGACCGACGCGCTGACGTGCGCGCCGGAGTCGATCACCGCGCCGGAGCCGACCGTGGTGCCCCGGTCGGCGACCGCGTCCTCGGCGATCCGCGCGCCGGGCAGGACCAGGGACTCCTGGCTGCCGCGCGCCTCGGGGCCGGGCACCGCGGAGGAAGTCACTATCCCCATCACCAGGTCCGCCGAGCCCTTGGCGAACGCGGTCGGGGTGCCCAGGTCCAGCCAGTAGGACTGCTCGACCACGCCGAGCACCTTCGCGCCGGCGGTGAGCAGGCCCGGGAAGGTCTCGCGCTCCACCGAGACCCGGCGGCCGGTGGGGATCTCGTCGATGCGCGCGCGCTGGAAGACGTAGCAGCCGGCGTTGATCTGGTCGGTGACGATGTCCTCGGGGCGCTGCGGCTTCTCCAGGAACGCGGTCACCCAGCCCTCGGCGTCGGTGGGCACCAGGCCGAAGGGGCGGGGGTCGGTCACCCGGGACAGGTGCAGCGTGACGTCGGCGCCGCGCTCGCGGTGCGCGGTGACCAGGGCGCCGATGTCCACCCCGGACAGGATGTCGCCGTTGAAGACCAGGACCGGCTCGTCGGGGGCGCTGGTCAGCCGGTCGGCCACGTTCCGGATGGCGCCGGCGGTGTCCAACGGCACCTCCTCGGTCACGTAGACCAGCTCCAGCCCCAGGTCCGAGCCGTCGCCGAAGTACTCCTCGAAGACCTCGGCCTTGTAGGCGGTGGCGAACACCACCCGGTGCACTCCGGCGTCCTTGGCGCGGACCAGCTGGTGGGTCAGGAACGGGACGCCCGCGACCGGCAGCATCGGCTTGGGGGTGTTCACCGTCAGCGGGCGCAGGCGGGTGCCTTTGCCCCCCACCAGAAGAATCGCCTCGGTCACGCTCTTTCCCCTCGCCAGTTCTGTCCGCACGGTGTCCGGGACGTGCACCGCGAATGGTCGCGTACACCCGGCACGCCGTGCGGGCCAGCATAAACGGTCCCCGACCGACGTGCTTGCACAACAGCAGCCTGTTTCCCCCGTATCCTCTCGGCGTGACCGCAGCGAACAGTAGTTTCCCGGGCGCGTGGCGGGCCGCGCTCGCCCTCGGCCCGTCCCGGCCGTTCCTCACGTACTACGACGACCACACCGGCGAGCGGGTGGAACTGTCGTATACGACGTTCGACAACTGGGTCGCCAAGACCGCCAACCTGATCCAGGACGACCTCGCGCTCGGCGCCGGCGACGAGATCGCGATCCTGCTGCCGACCCACTGGCAGACCCCGATCTGGCTGCTGGCCTGCTGGACCGCCGGCGTGGTGGCCAGCGTCGGCGAGGACCCGGCGGCGGCCGAGCGCGCCTCGGCCGTGGTGGCCGGGCCGGACCGGCTGGAGGAGGCGCGGGCCTGTAAGGGCGAGCGGATCGCGCTCGCGCTGCGCCCGCTGGGCGCGCCGTTCCCCAGCGTTCCCGAAGGTTTCACCGACTACGCAGCCCTGGCCCCGGCGCAACCGGACGTGTTCGCCCCGTACTCCCCGGTCACCGCGGACACCCCGGCCCTGGTCGCCGACGGGGGCAGCTGGACGCAGGGCGAGTTGGTGCGGGACGCGGCCGAGGCCGCGGCCCGCTGGAACCTCAGCGCCGCCAGCCGGGTCCTGACCGGCTGCGCCTACGATTCGCGGCCGGAGATCCGGGCGGCGTTGACGTCCGAGCTCGCCGTCGGGGCTTCCTTGGTACTGTGCCGGAACGTCGATCCGTCCCGGCTTCCGGGGCGGATGGCATCGGAGAAGGTCAACGCACGTGTCGCCTCGCTGGCCGGGGGCACCGCGGGGGCCGGGGGCCAGGAGAACGGAACCGCGGAAGGCACTCTCGGCGTGCTTCCTGTCGAGTAACGTCGTGGCGCGGTGAAGGAACCGCGCGGCGACCCGGGACCCGTATCCGAGGCGGACCCAGGTGTGAGGAGATTCTGTGGCAGGCGAGCGCAACCCCGAGCCGCTTCCGTGGGAGCGGGCGACTCGGCAGTCCTCCGACGGCTACGCCGCCGGGCAAGACGGCTATGACGACGCCTATGACTTCACCCCACCGCGCGCACGACGCGGCACACGCGGGGCCGCCCCGGCACCCCAGGCGGCCCCCGACGGCTACGGCGACGACACCCCGGGCCCGCCGAGCGGCCGCGGCGGCTACCGCCACGAGCCGGACGCCGCCACCGAAGGCGAGCTCCAGTCCGGCCGCGGCGGCCGCGGCGGGCGGGGCGGGCGCACCGGACGCGGCGGGTCGATACCCGCGGCCGCGGGCCGGGGACGGCTGGCCCCCAAGGGCATCATCAGCATCTCCGCGGCCTCGCTGGCCGTCACCGTGATCGGCGCCGGCGCCTTCACCTACCAGCACTTCAACGGCAGCATCAACACCTTCAGCGACTCCGGTCTGGGCTCGGACCGCCCGGCCGAGGCCAAGGCCAACGCGGCCGGCCAGCGCGCGGAGAACATCCTGCTGGTGGGCTCGGACAGCCGGGACAACGGCAACAACGCCTTCGGCGGCGGCGCGACCGGCGACGGGGCCCGCTCGGACACCTCGATCCTGTTGCACGTCTATGCCGACCACCAGCACGCGGTCGGCATCTCGATCCCGCGCGACATGATGGTGAACATCCCGGCCTGCCAGCTGGACCCGAACAACTCCAGCAAGGGGCAGACCAAGCCGCAGCAGAACCAGTTCAACGCGGCGTTCGCGGTCGGCAACACCGCACAGGGCAACCCGGCCTGCGAGATCAAGACCATAGAGTCGATCTCCGGGATCCGCGTGGACCACACCGTGGTGGTCGGGTTCGCCGCGTTCGCCAAGCTCACCGACGACATCGGCGGCGTCCAGGTGTGCGTGCCCAAGGACGTCAGCGACGTCGGCGGGGACAACATCACGCTGAAGAAGGGCATCCAGACGGTCAAGGGCCAGACCGCGCTGGACTACGTCCGCGAGCGCGAGGGCCTGGGCGACGGCTCGGACATCGGCCGTACCCGGCGCCAGCAGGCGTTCCTGGGGTCGATGATCAAGAAGGTGGAGAGCGACGGGGTCATGAACGACCCCACGGTGCTCAGCTCGATCTTCAACGACGCGCTGAAGTACGCGCAGTTCGACCCGGGCCTGGGCAGCCTGGGCGCGCTGTCCAGCTTCGCCGAGTCGATGAAGGGCATCAACCCCTCGAACATCCAGTTCCTGACGCTGCCGGGGCACTACCGGACCCAGGACGGCCGGGTGGACATGGACCCGGTGGCCGCCGGCGTGATCTGGGACCACCTGAAGAACGACCAGCTGCTGGACGGCACCAACGCCGCCGGCAACGCCGGCGCGCCGTCCTCGGCCCCGACGACCTCGGCGCCGAGCACCACGGCCCCGCCGGCGCCGTCGATCTCGCCGTCGACGATCACCGTGCTGGTGCGGAACAGCACCACGGTCAACGGCCTGGGCGGCGACAACGTCACCGCGCTCCAGGCCCAGGGCTACAACGCCTCGCTCAGCCGGACCGTGCCGCCGCACACCGCGGTCACCACGATCCTGTACGGCAGTTCCAAGGACGAGGCCAAGGCCAAGCAGCTGGCCACGCTGTACCCGGGCTCGAAGGTCGAGTCCGGCGGCCCCTACGCCTCGGAGATCGTGGTGGAGCTCGGCGACGACTACGCCGCGGCCCACCCGAAGCCCGGCGCGGCGGGCTCCACCAGCGGTGCCCCGGCCTCGGGCTCGACCGCCCCGAGCGGATCGAGCGCGCCCGGCTCGCTGCCGACGGACATCGCGAACAACTCGCGGACCGCCGACCAGAACATCTGCTCCGGCATCACCGCGGGTTACGGCGCCGGCACCGGCTGAGCCGTCCGGCGACGCCGCTGTGCGAACGGCCCGCCTCACCGTGCTCCCGGCGAGCAGGTGAGGCGGCCGTTCGCACAGATGTCGCAGCACCGGGACATCCAGGACGAAGTCCCTACAAAAATGACATAGTCTCGTCTCACCATGGACGACCAGACCACCGGCCCGGCCGACCGCCCGGACGACGCCCGCGATCCCCGCGACGCCCCCGACCCCCGCGACACCACCGCCGACCCGCGCCGTCCCGGCTCCCGCCGCTCCCGGCGCCATGCCGGCCCGGCCGACAGCGGCTCCATGCCCCGGCGCCGGGTCGTCGTCATCTGCGCGACCTCGCTGTCGGTGCTGGCCATCGCCGGCGCCGCCGGACTGTGGAGCGTGTACAACCGGCTGAACGACAACATCCGGACCGTCGACATCCACGCCGACGACGCGCCCGGCCTGCCGGACGCCCTGAAGCCGAAGCCGGGCAGCCCCTCCCCCGGCGCCGGCAGCGCGATGAACGTCCTGCTGATCGGCTCGGACGACCGGGACGGCGCCAACGCGCAGTACGGCGACGCCAACTCCGGGGCCCGCTCGGACACCACGATGCTGCTGCACGTGGCCGCGGACCGGAAGAGCGCGACGGTGGCCTCGATCCCGCGCGACTCGATGGTGCAGACCCCGGCCTGCACCCAGCCGAACGGGACCCAGTCCCAACCCCAGTTCGGCATGTTCAACGCGGCGTTCTCGATCGGCGGAGCGGCCTGCACGGTGAAGACCGTCGAGACCTTCAGCGGCCTGACCGTCGACCACGTACTGGTGGTCGACTTCACGGGCTTCAAGAACCTCGTGAACGCCATCGGCGGCATCCCGGTCCACCTGGACCAGGCGGTCAACGACCCCGACTCGCACCTGAACCTGCCGGCCGGCACCACGGTGGTCAACGGCGACCAGGCCCTGGCCTTCGTCCGGGCCCGGCACAACCTCGGCGACGGCTCGGACATCGGCCGGATGAGCCGGCAGCAGCAGTTCCTGAACTCGGCGCTGGACACCCTGGCCGACAACGGCACCCTGGACGACCCGGCGAAGCTCTACAAGGTGCTGGACGCCGCCACCAAGGCCCTCACCACCGACCCCGCCCTGGGCTCGCTGCCCGCCCTGGCGGACTTCGCCTCGGACCTGAAGCAGGTGCCGCGCCAGCAGATCACCTACCTGACGGTGCCCTGGCAGTGGTACCAGCCGGACCCGAACCGCGTGGAGTTGGCACCGATGGCGCAGGACCTGTTCACAGCGATGCGGCAGGACACGCCGGTTCCGGCGGATGTGCTGGCGTTGTCGGCGAAGCAGGGGGAACAGACGACGCCCTGAGGGGGCTGCCCTGACAGGGCTCTGTGTAGCGCCGGGGCTCTACCGGAACCACCACTTCGTCGCGCCGCCGTCCCCGGTGCTCTTCAGCGCGACCGCCGACAGCACGTCGATCCGGTAGACCTGCCAGGGACCGGGGCCGGCGCTCGGGGCACTGAACGGCGCGGTGATCACGTCGCCCTCGGCCCGGCAAGGCCAGCCGCCGGCGGCGTACATCCCGGCGACGGTCTGCACCACCGCGGGGTCGGTGACACGGTGCGCCTCGCCGTCGAAGGTGACGTCGTAGCCCTCCATCGGGGCCGCGACAGCGCAGTGCGGATCGGCGACCAGGTTCCGGGTCTTGCGGATGTCCGGGCCGGTGGTGAAGTGGATGGCGCCGGCCAGCCAGCTGTGGCCGAAACCGGTGGTGTGCGGGGAGCCGTCCGGGTTCAGGGTGGTGAGGAACCAGGAGCGGCCGGGGCCGGCCACCGCGCCGGCGACCGCTTGCTCGACGGCGTCCCACTCCAACTGGTCCAGTCCGTACTTGGGCAGGGACAGGTTCTTGGCCCGCAGGGGCTTGAGGTCACTCATGCCTGTACAGACGATCCGGCCGCGCGGAAGTCATCGGTGCGGCCCGGAATTCCCGCTGACGGCCGCCGGCGAGTTCGGGACTTCGGCCCCAGGAGCTGACCGCCCGCCACCGCCCAGCCCGAACTCCGATCAGCCCTCTGCCAGAAGTCCGTCGACGTCGCGGATGGCCTGCGCGGTGTCCTTGAAGAGCACCGCGGCCATGCCGAGCGCGCGAGCCGCCTCGCAGTTCGGCTCGAAGTCGTCCACGAACACCGTCTCCCGCGGCCGCATGCCGAGCCGGTCCAGGCAGAGTTCGTAGATGGCGGGGTCCGGCTTCATCACGCCGACCTCGTGCGAGTACACGATCAGGTCGGTCAGCTCGCTGAAGCGGTACGCCTCCTCCTCGCGCTCGCGCGCGCCGACGAAGCTGTTGCTGATGATCGCGGTCTGGTAGCCCTCGGCGCGGCGGGCGCGCCAGTAGTCGGCCATCTCGGCGTTGTAGGTGCCGACGTACTCGACCCAGACGTCGTCCATGTAGGCCTCGAAGCGGGCCGCCGTCACCCCGAGGGCGGCGGCGGCCTGCTCGTGGACCTCTTCGAGGGTGATGGTGCCGATCTCGCCGGCCCGGAAGACCGGATCGACGCGGTGCTCCCAGCCGGCGCCGAACTCCGGCGTCCAGCGCGCCACGGTGCCCAGGTCCGGAGTGTGTTCCAGGACCCCGCCGATGTCGAGGATGATCGCTCGGATCGCCACCATCGTTCCCCCTCGCTGTGTTGTCTACCGCCGCTGTGATCAGGCGATGCCGAGGACCTTGCGCGCGACGCCGTCCCACTTGGCCGGGTCGGTGACGTTGCGGCCGTCGACGAGCACCTTCACGCCGGGGAAGTCCGCGGCCGACAGCTCGCGGTACTCCTCGTGCTCGGTGTGCACGATGATGCCCGCGATCTCGGTGCCGGGCTCGTAGGCCGGCAGGCCGAGCGCGGCCAGTTCCTCGGAGCTGTACAGCGGGTCGGACACCAGCGGCACCGCGCCGTCCCCGGCCAACGCCGCGACCAGGCCGAAGACGCCGGAGAACGCGGTCTCCTTCACGCCGCCGCCGCGGTAGGCCGCGCCCAGCACCAGCACCTTGCGGCCGGCCAGCCCGCCGCCGCCGGTCGCGCCGCCGAGCAGGCCCTCCAGCAGCCCGACCAGGTAGGCCGGCTGGGCGAGGTTGGACTCGCGCGCCGCGCGCACGATCGAGGCCTCGGGGTCGTTGAAGAGGTAGAAGCGCGGGTAGACCGGGATGCAGTGGCCGCCGACCGCCGGGCCGGGCTGGTGGATATGGCTGAACGGCTGGCTGTTGGAGGCCTCGATCACCTGGAAGATGTCGATGCCGGTGCGGTCGGCGAACCGCGCGAACTGGTTGGCCAGGCCGATGTTGACGTCGCGGTAGGTGGTCTCGGCGAGCTTGGCCAGCTCGGCGGCCTCCGCCGAACCCAGGTCCCACACGCCGTTGCCGCGCTTGAGGTCCGGGCGCTCGTCGAAGTCCAGGACCGCCTCGTAGAAGGCGACCGCGGCCTGGGCCGAGGCGGCGTCGATGCCCCCGACCAGCTTCGGGTACTTGCGAAGGTCGGCGAAGACCCGGCCGGTGTAGACCCGCTCGGGGCTGTGGCAGAGCAGGAAGTCGCGGCCGGCGTTCAGGCCCGAGGCGGACTCCAGGGCGGGCACGAAGCGCTCACGGGTGGTGTGCACCGGCAGCGTGGTCTCGTAGCTCAGCAGGATGCCGGTGCGGCCGTTCGCGGCGGCCTGCTTCAGGCCGGCGGCGATGGTCTGGGTGGCGGCGTCCATGGCCCGGAAGTCCGGCACCGCGTCCTCGTCCACGACCACCGGGACGACGACCACGACCGCGTCGCTGTCGGCGACCGCGGCGACCCCGTCCAGGGTGGCGGTCAGGTTGCCCGCCTCGACCGCCCGCGGCAGCCGCACGTCGAGCTCGGCCTCGCCGGGGAACGGCTCCACGCCGGCGTTGATCTGGTCGACCACCCGCGGCACGACGTCGATACCGTGGACCTGGTGCCCCTTCGAGGCGAACTGGACGGCCAGCGGCAGGCCGATCTTGCCCATTCCAATGACGCTGATCTTCACAGTGCTCCGGACTCCAAGCTCGGCTTGTCACTTCGCATACTTGACCGGACGCAAGCGTACCCGGCCCGGTTCCGAATACCCTTATGCCGTCTACTTGCTGAGGAGTGCCGTGACCGACCCTGAACTCACTGTCATCGTCCCCACACGGGAGCGGCCGGGGCTGTTGCGGGAGACGGTGGATTCCATCGTCGCCTCGGCCCGCGCGGCCTCGGACGAACTCGGGGCCACGGTGCGCGTACTGGTGGTGGACGACGCGTCCCCGACCGACTCCACCCGGGAGGCGGTCGCCGCCATGACCGCCGCTGCCGCCGCGGCGGGCCCGGCGGTGAGCGTCGACTACGCGCGGGTGGAGGTGCACGACGGCCGCAAGGACCCGGGCGCCGCGATCGCCCTGGGGGTCTCGCTGGCGGCCTCGCGCTACCTGACCATCTTCGGCGACGACGACATCATGCTCGCCGAGCACATCACGCTGCACCTGCGGAACATGCGGCACGGGGCGGACGTGTCGGCGGCGTCGTACTTCATCACCGACGGCGAGCTGAACCGGCAGTACGCGAAGCGGCGGCGGGCCGCGCACCTGGGCGACCTGCTGATCGGCCGGATCGACGTGAACGACGGGGCGTTCGTCCGGACCGAGCTGATCCAGGCGGTGGAGCTGGACCCGGCGCTGCTGGCGCAGATGTTGTACCCGGTGTGGGCGACGCTGCTGATCGACGGGCGCAAGTTCGTCTACTCGCGGACGCCCTCGTTCCTGTACCGGCGGCACGACGCGAACATCAGCAACCTCAACAAGGACGCCGAGGACGCCGCGCTGCGGACCTCGCTCCAGGAGAAGTACCAGGCGCTGGCTTCGGAGAAGCTGGGCTCGGTGCCGGAGCCGCGGAAGGTTGATTGGGCCCGGCACAAGCGGGAGTGGCGGTACTCGAAGAAGGGCTACGTGCGCTGGCGGATGGCGGCCACGGAGCTGGCGGTGAAGCGGAATCCGGTGGTGCGCAAGGCTTTCCGGATGCCGCCGTTGCCGCCCAAGGACCTGCCGCCCAAGGAGTCGTGAGGGCCGGTGCCGCTACACGGCGGCTTCGGCGGGCACCTCGGACGAGGCTTCATCAGCCTTCTTCCCCCGGCGGCCCGCGCGGGCGGTGAGCGCGGCGGCGACGAGGTCGGCGACGATGGTCACCAGCCGCGAGGCGAGCGCGACGACCGTCGCCTTGCCGGGATCGAGCACCGGTTGCAGCACGGCGACCAGGATCAGCTCGCGCACCCCGGCCCCGGCCGGGGCGAACGGGATGAGGAAGCCGACGCTCCAGGCGAAGGCGTAGCCGCCGATGCCCAGGAGCAGCGCGCGCCCCACTGAGGCGCCGAGCGCCACTGACAGGATCCAGATGTGCGCACCGGCGAGCAGCCAGCCCACCACGCTGCGGCCCGCGGTCTCGGCGAGGGCCCGGCCGGTCAGCGGCTCGATCGCGGGCCGCCGGGTGAGGCGGAAAAGCATCCGCAGCACGGGGTTCGCGATCTTCGGATGCAGCCCGGCCAGCAGCACCGGCACCGCGATGAAGGCCCACCAGTAGCCCGCGGCCCTCGACCCGCCGCCGAGCGGCAGCGTCGCGGCGGCCAGCACCAGCGCGGACGCGAGCGAGACCAGCATGGCCAGCGCGGCGGCGGCGACGCTGCGGGCCCGCGGGATGCGGTAGGCGCGGCCGAGCTGCATCTGCGCCACCACCGGCCAGACCGAGCCGGGCAGGTACTTGCCGAGCTGGCTGGTGAAGAAGATGCGCGAGGCGGGGCGCAGGCGCAGCGGCGAGCCGAGAGCGCCGAGCAGACCGCGCCAGGCCAGCATCATCGCGCCGACCGACGCCAGGGCCGGCAGCAGGGCGAAAAGCAGGGGCACGGGGCCCAAGTCGGCGAAGCCGGCGCGGACGCGGGTCCACTGGTCGGCCACGGCATAGGCGCCGGCGGCGAGGGTGAGGGCCAGGAAGCCCAGGCGGAAGAGTTGGGAGCGGCGGTTGGGGGC
>NZ_JAAFZA010000132.1 GCF_015356865.1 Catenulispora pinisilvae | reverse complement strand
GGCGGGGGCTTCGGGGCGTCGGTCGTCATGTCCGCACCTGTTGCCGCGGTGGGGCCTCGGGAACCGTTTATTGCCCCGAACAGGGGAAGGCGCGGGTGTGGGTCAGCGGTTGTTGAGGGAGAAGACCACTGAGCCGAAAGAGACCTCGTCGCCGGGGTGGACGGCGGTGGGGGCGGTGATGCGCCAGCCGTTGACCCGGGTGCCGTTGGTGGAGCCCAGGTCGACCAGGAACCAGCCGGTTTGGGAGCGGCGGAACTCGGCGTGGTAGCGGGACACCGTGGTGTCGAACAGCTGCAGGTCGCATTCGGGCATGCGGCCGATGCGCAGGGTGCCCTGTTGGCCGCCGGGCAGGGACAGGCGGGGCAGCGAGGGGCCGCGCCAGGCGGCCTTGACCTTGAAGCGGAAGTGGGCCACGGCCGAGACGGCGTTCACCACCCGCTGGCCCAAACCCGGGCTGTCGGGCGGGATCGGCAGGTCGGAGACGAGCTGGGTCAGCTCGCTGTGCGACTGGACCGCCAGTACCCGGTCGATGCGGTGGGAAAAGGTGTCGCTGGACAGCCGGCCGGCCTGGGCGCCGGCCGACAGCGCTTCGATGGCGTCGTCGCGCTCGGCGTCGGACGGCCGAAAGTCCGGCGGCTGCCACGCCGCGCTCCCGAACGAAGGACCTCCCATGGAAGAGATTGTCCAATGTCGGCGGATCGGGTGTCCAGCAAGAGTGTGGGGTGTGATCGAGCCCTGTGTTACCCGCGGGGGTCGGTCACCTGGCCGAGGAACAGGATCTGGCCGGTCACGGTGTCCCGGATCAGGACCAGGAAGGGCCGGTCGACGTGCATTTCCGTCGGCTGGTGCGGCGGTTCCGGGGCGGCGCCGGCGACCACCGTGACGCCTGATGCCGCGGCCGCCGTGGTGCCCTGCTCGTCGACGGCGATGTGGGTCTTCTGCACGACCGCGCCCACGTGCAGCGGTTCGGCCTGGGCCGGCAGGCCGCTCAGATCCGCCGAGCTCGGGTCGAACACCGAGGTCATGCCCAGTTTCTGGAGCGCGGGTACCAGCTGGGCACCGGTGTCGAAGGTGAACTTCGGGAGTTCGAGGGCGACGGTGGCCGGCGAGGCAGCGTTGATCATCGCGCTGAGGTTGTCGGCGGTCAGCGTCTTGCGGAAGGCGTCGAAGGACTCGGTTGACGGGAGCAGGATGCCCATCGCCATGTGGTCCTGCTGGTACGGCAGTTCCGCGTACTGCCAGCCGCTGCCGGACGCGTAGCCGAGGCTGCTCTCGTTGCTCATCATGGAGACGTTCGCGGTGCTGCCGTCGAGCAGGTGGAACGGCTTGTCCGCGGTTTCGTTCTTGTCGAAGGACCCAGCCCACGCGGCCTTGAAGTACAGCGCGTCGGTGAGCGCGAGTCGGGTGTCGGCGGTCATAGAACCGGGTCCGAAGAGGTCCTTGATGAGGCCGTTTGTCTGGTCCTCGACGTTTTTGTTGATCGTTTGGCGGGCGGCATCGGGGTTCGTGAAGTCGGTCTCGTGGACGCCGGTGTCGAAGGCCGCGGACAGCGCCTGCAGATACGACTGCTGGAGGCCGTAGCCCTTCTGCGTCCACACGGTGTCGTACTGCTGCAGGTCCGCCTTGTCGGCGAGTTCGCGCTGCACGGTCGCCGAGTCGAGCGCACCGAGGGCGTCGGCGAACTGGCCGGCCGGCATGGTGGTGTGCAGGACCTTGGCCATCTGGGCCTCGGTCTGCCCCTTGGCGCCGGGCATCAGCATCGCCAGCACCGTGGCCAGGCTGGTCGGCGAGACCATGACGTTGCCCTCGCTGCCGTCCGAGACGGAGTGGAAGATGTCGACGCCGAACGCGTTCACGCTGGCCGAGGCGGAGCTCAGCTCGGCCGGTCCGACGGAGGACCGCGCGTCGTCGACGCGCACGGGGCCGGTGCGTACCGGCGAACCGTGGCCGCGCGTACTGCTGCCGGAGGAGGCGCACGCCGTCAGGGCGGCGAGGGACACGGCGGCGATCGCGGCTATCTGCTTGCGTGGCATGCGGATTGGACGCGGGCCGGGCCGTTTCGGTTTCCCCCGCGAGGGGGTGACCGCGTCCGGGGTTGATCGTTGAAGCGGGCATGAACGCCATGACCGTGCCCCCGATGACCAGCCCGGCGATGCCGCAGAACGAGGATCAGGAAGTATCCGGGGAAGTCGTTGACATCCCGCAGCAACAGGATGTCGAGCCGCTCGCGCACGACGCCGGGGAGGTGCCTGCGGAAGCCGCTGTGGAGCCGGAGCCGGTCGCCGAGGTCGGCGAGCAGAGCGACGAGAAGGACAGCCAGGACTACAAGGACGGCAAAGAAGGCAAGGACGAGAAGGATCTCCGGGAGGAGAAGGACGAGAAAGACGAGAAAGAGGACAAGGACGAGAAGAAGGCGGCGGCCAAGCCGAAGCGCAAGAGCGCCCCGCGCAAGGCCGCCGGCGGCACCAAGAGCCTCGTCGTCCTGAAAGAGGGCCGGGTCCAGTACGCCGACGCGGACACCGTCGTCGTGGTGGACCTCGACGAGGCCGCCTCCCCCGACACCGACGTGCACGACGTCCTGGACCGGCTCACCGAGCTGCGCGACGCCACCGAGTCGCCGGCCAAGGCGGACGCGGTCAGGGCTCTGACAGACCTGATCCAGGAGAAGGCCCTCGGCTAGACGCCGATCAGGCCTCGGTGGACGGCTGCCACAGCGGCTCGTCGACCGTGAAGCCCACCGGCTCGCCCCAGCCGTTCCGGTACGCGACCTCGTGCGCGGGACGGCGCGGGGCGACACCCCATCGTCCGGTCGGGTAGCCGAAGGACACGCAGCAGGACTGGGTCCACTTCTCCTCGGCCGGCACGCCCAGGATCTCCTTGACCTCCTGATCATGGAAGCCGCCGAGGATCGTGGTCAGCGAGCTGCCGACGCCCTGGGCGCGGGCCGCCAGCTGCGCGCTCCAGACCGCCGGGTAGATCGAGCCGCCGGTGCGGTCGCGCTGGACGAAGGCGAACAGGAACAGTGGGACCTGCTCGAAGTGCTCGCTGAGCCACTGCGAGGACTTCGTGACCTTCGCCATCTGCCGGGACTCGGGGCTGTCCGGGTCGGCGGCCATGGCCGCCAGCAGCGGGGCGTAGACGGTCTTGTAGAGCTGGTCCATGGCGTCGCGGTAGAGCGGGCCGAGGAGGTTCTTCTTCTCTTGGTCGTCGAGGAGCAGGAATCGCCAGTTCTGCCCGTTGCCCCCGGAGGGCGCGCGGATGGCGGCGTCCAGGATCTGAGCCTGGACCGACTCCGGAATCGGGTCGGGCTTGACCCGGCGCATCGCCCGGGTGGTGTAGAGCGCTTCGTAAATGTCCATGGTGTACCGAACAGTAGGTTTCCCCTGAGGTCGGCACAAGCGCCCGCTCAGTCATGGCGCAGGGCATAGCTCAGGCGGTCCGCGACGGCGGCCCGGGCCAGCCGGACGGCGGTCGCGTTGTCCACAGCTAGGAACACCAGGCCGCCGTCGTCCGGGGCGGAACGGGTGAGCGAACCGGCGTCCGCGGAGTGCGCGATCTCCAGGACCGAGACGTCCGTGGCGACAGCCGTCTCAGCCCGTGGCGGCCCGGGGTCGGAGCCGGGAGCCGGGCCCGCGAGGGCGTCGGGTGGGCCCGGCGGTCCGCCCGGACCGCCGTCCCGGGCGGCCAGCACGTCGATCCGGTCGCCGGGGCGCAGATATCCGGTGCTGCCGGGGTCGGCGAACCGCACCGGGACCGCGACCAGGCCGCTCATCAGGGATTCCGCCGCGAACCGGGGCGGGCGGCGCGGCGGTGGGGCCGAGTGTTCGGCGGTCAGCAGGGCCATCGAGACCCCGGCGAAACCGGCGGCGCCCAGGACGCGCAGCCGTCGGGTGCGGGACGAGTGGCGCCGGCCGGTCAGTCGGACGATGAGCTTCGGGCGGGTGGTGGTGGGTGTCGGCATTGCTCCCCCTGGCGTAGTCGGGACGCTTCAGGGAGTAATGATCGGAGGGGGCCGTCCAGCCTGTCCACCGGTTGCCGGGCAGCCTGTGGATAACTGGGGTGGTTCTGTGGATAACCCGGTGGATAACCGGGGTGGCTCAGCTCTTTGTGGACGACGAAGAACTCGAGCTTGACGACGACGAGGACGAGGTGCTCGACGACGAGGAGGACGACTCGCCCTTGGTCGAGGCCTTGGTCGAGCCCTTCGACTCGCCGGAACTGCCCGAGCCGCCGGAGCTGCCCGAATCCGAGGAACCGGACGAGCCGTTCGACGAGGACGACGGCGGCGTGGACGAGCTCGCAGCCGCGCGGCTGTCGGTGCGGTAGAAGCCGCTGCCCTTGAACACGATGCCCACGGCGGAGAAGACCTTCCGCAGTTCGCCCTGGCAGTTCGGGCACACGGTCAGCGCGTCGTCCGTGAACTTCTGCACGACCTCCAGCGCCTCACCGCAGTCTTTGCACTGGTACTGGTAAGTCGGCACGGGGAAACTCCTTCATCGACCTGGCACTCTGGCCGCCAGACTGCCAATTCTGCGGGATCGGTGCGTGGACTGTCCAATGCGGTGGGGCAGTATCGTGACACACGTCACTTATGGGACCGCTCAGACCGGCTGTCACGCGCTCAGAGGACCCTCGAAACAACGGGCCCGCAGTACAGCGGAACCCCAGAACATCAGGACCTCAGAACAACGGGATCTCGAACCAGACGAACTTACCGGCGTCGGTGGGCCGCGCGCCCCATCGGGCCGACAGTGCGTCCACGAGATACAACCCGCGGCCGCCCTCATCTGTTTCCGCGGCCTGCCGGATGCGCGGCAACCGTACGTCCGGGTCGTGCACCTCGATCCACAGTGCCCGCAGGCCCCGGCGCAGCACCAGGTCCAGCCGCCGCGAACCGCCGGGGGCGGTCAGCGTGCCGTCCAGCATCCCCAGCTCGTCCAGCAGGCCGGGCTCGGCGAGCAGGTCCATCTCGTTGTCCTCGTCCAGGGCGCCGAGGTGGTCGGCGTACTCCCGGACGGCGGCCAGCTCCATCATGTCCTCGGCCATCGGCGGCGGCTCCGGCTCCGGGTACTGGTCGGAGTCGGAGAACGACCACGGGGTCGGGCGCGGTCCGCTGGCGTGCCGCACCGCGTTCGTGATCAGCTCGGAGACCAGCAGCTCGGCCAGTTCGGCGTGCTCGCTCAGGCCCCACTCGCGAAGCACGGCCCGGGTGTGGTGCCGGGCCGCGAAGGCCGCCTCGGGGCGCGCCGGGAGCGCCAGCCGCGACAGCGGGAGGTCGACGGTGGACGTCGCCATGGCGAGCACGGCCTGGTCGTCGTGCGCCTCGCTGCCGGCGGCCCGCAGGGCGGCCCGGCAGATCGCCCGAGGCTCGCGCACTACGCGCTCGATGGCCAGACACAGAGTGCGCACTCCCGTGTCCACCGACTGGTCGCGTCGCTCCACGACCCCGTCCGTGTACATCACCAGGACGTCCCCGGGAGGAATGCTGAAGATGTGATCCTCGAACTGCACGGCGCCCTTGCCGCCACCCGGTCCGAGCGGACCGATGCCCAGCGGGACGTCCGGCGGCACCTCCATCGGATAGGTGCCGTGTGCGGAAGCCAATAGCGGCGGCGGATGTCCGGCGTTCGCTAAAGCGCAGCGCCGCGTGAAGGGGTCGTAGATGGCGTAGACGCAGGTGACGAGGATTTCTTCGTTCAGCCCACGGACCAGCTCA
The DNA here is from genome assembly GCF_015356865.1 of Catenulispora pinisilvae. GTDB lineage: Bacteria > Actinomycetota > Actinomycetes > Streptomycetales > Catenulisporaceae > Catenulispora > Catenulispora pinisilvae. The sequence goes on along the minus strand of NZ_JAAFZA010000132.1, from coordinate 22,282 downwards.
TCCAGATAGGAGAGCAATTGTCCGGGCTGAACATCCAGTACCGCGTAAGCGCGCAGAGCGGCGCGCAGCTGTCCCATCACGGCAGCGGCGTGCGCACCGCGTCCCTGTACGTCTCCGATGACCACGCCGATCCGCCCCGCCGACAGCTCGACCACGTCGTAGAGGTCTCCGCTGACTTCGGAAGCGGCACCCGGCGCATAGCCGACGCGGATGGAGACACCATCAGGGAGCGGGAGATCGGTCGGCAGTAGCGACTTCTGTAGAGCCAGGGCCAGGGTCCGCTGCCGGTCGAACATGGCCGCGTTCTCCAGAGCGAGTCCGGCCCGCGCCGCCAACTCCTCGACGAGTTCCAAGTCCGCGGTGTCATAGCGGGGCGTCGGGTCGGCGTCCTCAGTGAGCGCGATCGCCAATACTCCGCGTACGCCGCTCGGCGCCAACAGCGGGACAGCGATCAGCGACTTCGCATCCAGCAGGAGCGCCTTGCGGTCGCACTCCTCATCCGGATCCAGCGCCTTGACCCGCGGCGCGCCCTGGATGAGGACCGGGCGTCCGGTCCGCAGCGCACGGTCACAAGGATGGCGCGCCGGGTAGTGGATCTCTGTACCCGCACGCATAGGGGGACACGGTGAGGTGTCCGTACTGTGCACGGTCACCAGGCGCTGTGCAGTGCCGTTCTCATCCAGCAGGTCCACGACGCAGGTGTCGGCGAAAGCCGGTACCAGGATCTCGGCGAGCGCGGCCAGAGTCCGGCCGGTGTCTAGGGAGGTCCCTAACTGCATCCCCGCACGGGACAACACCGCGGCGCGTACCGCGGCCCGCGCCGCAGCTCGCTGCTGGTCGTCCCGGCTGGCGTCGGAGCCGAAGAGGTCGATCGCGGTCACCACGGTGCCGGTGACCATGCCGCCGCTCATCATGGGAGCCGCGCGCACCCGGGCGAGCAATGAGTCGCCGTTACGCGTGGTGATGGGGAAGGAACCCTCCCACGTCCCGCCACGTTGGACAGTCGAACCGATGGCGTCCAGGTGCGACAGCGCGTTGCCGTTGGTGTCGTCGACGACCACGAACTCGGTCCACGGCCGGCCCAGCACCTCTTCGCCGTACCAACCGAACAGTTCCTCGGCGGCCGGGTTCCAGCCGGTGATCTGGCCTCGGTGGTTCAGCACCACCACCGGGTCGGGCAGGGCCTCCAGGACCGAGATCGCCGCGGTCTGGGTGCTGTTCGCCGGCACCAGCTCGGCGGCCGGCCGCGGCCGGGCATGCGGGAGCTGTTCCCCGGTCCCCGGCTGACGTCGCATGTGAGGTACCAACCGCTCTGCCGACCCTGCGTTCTTTAAGCGCCGAGTCTGCCACTAGCGGTCCCCTCAGCGCGAGGGAACCTCGCCGGGAGATTCGTCCCAGTCGCGAACGGTCTCCCCGGCGACCGCCATGTCCACCGGCCGGTCGTGCGGTTCCAAGGGGAGGTCGACATCGAGCTCGCCCGGGTAGAGCAGGGCCGCCACCCGGGGGCGTACGGCGCGCGGGGACGCCTCGATCCTGGCCAGCACCCGGTCGTAGCTGCCGCCGCCCCGGCCCATCCGGTGACCGCTGGGTGAGACCGCGAGGGCCGGGACCACGATCCAGGAGGCTGACAACACAGCGTCCACGCCCAGTGACTCGGCCGGCTCCGGGATCGGGCTCGGTCGCGAGCCGCCCGGCGGGATCCTTCGAACGAGTGAATCAGGGCCGGAGTAGTACCCCCACGACAGGTCCATGTCATTCTCTAGAATAGGTAACAGGACGCGGATACCGCGCCCGCGCAATCCCGCCAGCAACGGGCCGGTGTCCGGCTCGGTGCCGAAAGAGGCGTAGGCGGCGACCACGCCTCCCGCACCGACCTGCCCCACCAGGATCTGTCCCACCAGCACTTCGCACGCCGCGCTCGACCACGCCGCGCGCCGCTCCGGGGCGCACGCGCGCCGGGCGGCCAGCAACCGTGACCGGATCGTGCCCTTGGCATGGGCCGGGTCGTTGGATTGATTCGTCATGCTGTGCTCAAGAATGCCAGGTCGGGAGAGGAGCCCCACCCATGTCTCTCACGGCGCTCGGCTTGGTGTTGCTGGCGGTGGCCTGTTCGGCCTTAGGCGGCATGAACCTGGCACTGCGTCGGCGGCTGGAACACCTGGAGGAGTCCACCCGCACCGCCCTGGCCGAGGCCGCCAGCGAGGTGACCGGGCTGGAACAGGGCCGGGAGGACCTGGAGCGGCTGTCCGCGCTGGACCCGCTGACCGGGGTGTGGAACTACCGCCACTTGCAGGGCATGTTGGCCCGGGAGCTGGAGGCCGCCCGCACCACGGGCATCGGCGGGGCGCTGCTGATGATCGACGTCGACGACTTCCGCCAGGTGAACGCCGCGCACGGCCACCAGCGCGGCTCGGCCGTGCTCCGCGAGCTGGCGCAGCGGTTGGCGCTGGAAGTGCGACACGCCGACACTTTCGCCAGATACGGCGGTGAGGAGTTCGTCCTCATTCTGCCGGGAACCAACGCCGAGACGGCCACGAAGGTCGCCGAGAGGCTGTGTTACGCGGTCCGCAAACTTACTTTCGACGCAGGTCCGGACTCGGATGCGGAGCAGGGCCCGTTCCAGTTGACCATCTCCGTCGGCGGCGTGATCTTCCCCGACCACGGGACCCATGCCGCGACCCTGTTGCGCGTCGCTGATGAACAACTCATGGAAGCTAAACGTGACTCTCATGGAAGTTGGCGGATCACCTGATAGCGTCCCGATTTATGGTGGAGGTTCGCAAAGCAGTCATCCCGTCGGCAGGTCTGGGAACGCGGTTCCTGCCGGCCACCAAGGCGACGCCCAAGGAGATGCTTCCGGTCATCGACAAACCGACGATCCAGTACGTCGTCGAGGAAGCCGTGACCGCCGGACTGACCGACATCCTCATGGTGACCGGCCGGAACAAGCGGCCGCTGGAGGATCACTTCGACCGCGCCGCAGAGCTTGAGGAAGCGCTGGCCGCCAAGGGCGACGAGAAGCGCCTACAGCAGGTCCGGGCGTCGTCGGAGATGGCGAACGTCCACTATGTCCGGCAGGGCGACCCCAAGGGTCTCGGGCACGCCGTCCTCAAGGCGGAGTCCTATGTGAACGGCGAACCGTTCGCCGTCCTGCTCGGTGACGACTTCATCGACGACCGGGATCCGCTGCTCCCCGCGATGATCGAGGTCCGGAAGCGCTATGGCGGATCCGTGGTCGGGCTCATCGAGGTTCCTGAAGAGCAGATCCACATGTACGGCTGTGCCGCGGTGAAGCCGGCGGCCGACGGCCCGGGCCTGGCCCAGGCGCACACCAGCCTGATCCAGATCACCGACCTGGTGGAGAAGCCCTCGGCAGCCCAGGCGCCCTCCAACCTGGCCGTGATCGGCCGCTATGTGCTGGACCCGGCGGTCATGGAGGTCCTGCGCGAGACCCCTCCGGGACGCGGCGGGGAGATCCAGCTGACCGACGCGCTGCGCACCCTGGCGAGTGACCCGGACATCGGCGGGCCGGTCCACGGTGTCGTCTTCACCGGGCGCCGCTACGACACCGGTAACCCGATCGACTACCTGAAGACCGTGGTGCAGCTCGCGGTGGACCGCCCCGACCTCGGCCGGGAGTTCCGTGACTGGCTGTCGTCTTATGTGCGTGAGGGCTTCCAGTCCTGAGGCACCGGCTTCCCTCCCCTTAATTGATACAGATAGATACAGATAGATACAGATCACTCCGCCAGCGGCGCTTGCGTCGGCGGCATAAGGGATGATGGACGCATGTCCGATTCCGATAACGCGACGATGCGCAGCGTCGACGACCACCTGAAGACGGTCCTCGACACCGTGCAACTGCTCGCCCCGATGGAGCTCCCGATCACCGACGTGAACGGGCTGGTGCTGGCCGACGACGTGGTCTCGGCCATCTCGCTGCCGCCGTTCGACAACTCCTCGGTGGACGGCTACGCGGTGCGCCTGGCCGATCTGGAGGGTGCCGGCGAGGACAGCCCGGCGGAGCTGCGGGTGCTCGGCGACGTCGCGGCCGGCTCGGTCCACGAGGGCATCCTGGAGCCGGGTACCTGCCTGCGCATCATGACTGGTGCGATGGTGCCGTACGGTGCCGAGGCGATCGTGCCGCTGGAGTGGACCGACCGCGGTACGGAGAGTGTGCGCATCACCCGGGCCCCGGAGCGCAACGAGCACATCCGGATACTCGGTTCCGACGTGACGGCCGGCGACGTCGTGCTCAAGGCCGGGACTCACCTGGGCCCGCGCCAGATCGGCCTGCTGGCCGCGATCGGCCAGGTCCACGCCCCGGTGCACCCGCACCCGCGGGTCGTGGTGCTGTCCACCGGCTCCGAGCTGGTCGAGCCGGGCACCCCGCTGGGCCCGGGCCAGATCAACGACGGCAACGGTCCGGCGCTGACCGCCGCGGTGAACGCCATGGGCGCCACCGGCATCCGGGTCGGCATCATCGGCGACGACCCGCAGGGCGTGCTGGACGCGATCGAGGACCAGCTGATCCGCGCCGACATCGTGATCACCACCGGCGGGGTCTCGGTCGGTGCCTACGACGTGGTCAAGGAAGTGCTCTCGACCCTGGGCACCGTGGAGTTCGCCAAGGTCGCGATGCAGCCGGGGATGCCGCAGGGCTTCGGCACGGTCGGCGAGGACCGGATCCCGATCTTCACGTTGCCGGGCAACCCGGTGTCCGCCTACGTCTCCTTCGAGATCTACATCCGCCCGGCGATCGAGAAGATGATGGGGATCGAGACCGGGCCCCGCAAGACCGTGACCGCGACCTGCTTCGGGGCCTTCAAGTCGCCCGACGGCAAGCGCCAGTTCGCCCGCGGGGTGTTCGACCCGGTCGGGCTGTCGGTGCGGCCGGTCGGCGGGCACGGCTCGCATCTGGTCGGCGACCTGGCCCTGGCCAACGCGTTGATAGTGGTGCCGGAGCACGTGACCGAGGTGGTGGACGGCGACGACGTCGAGGTGATCGTGCTGGACGGCGGTCCGCGGTGACGGCCGCGGAGGCCGCCGCCGCAGCGGGGGCGGACGGGGCAGCAGGGCCGGCAGGAGCGAACGGCGCGCCCCGCGCGCCCCGCGCGACCGGGTCCTCTGGCTCCGCCGGGTCCGCCAGGTCTGCCGCGGGCGGCAAGTCCGACCGCCTGACCCACATCGACGCCGCGGGCGACGCGCGCATGGTGGACGTGACCGCCAAGCCGGTCTCCGCGCGCCAGGCCCGCGCGACCGGCTTCGTCGAGGTCTCACCCGAGGTCGTGGAGCTGCTGCGCGGCGAGGGCGTGCCCAAGGGCGACGCCCTGTCGGTGGCGCGCATCGCCGGCATCATGGGCGCGAAGAAGACCTCTGAGCTGGTGCCGCTGTGTCACCCGATCGGGATCAGCGGGGTGAAGGTGGCGCTGGAGGTCGAGGACGCCGGCGTGGCCATCGCCGTGACGGTGAAGACCGCGGACCGCACCGGCGTGGAGATGGAAGCGCTGACGGCGGTGGCGGTCGCCGGATTGACGGTCATTGACATGGTCAAGGCGGTCGACCCGGCCGCGGTGCTGACGAAGGTGCAGGTGGAGGCCAAATCCGGCGGGGTCTCCGGAGACTGGTCGCGGCCGGATTAGAACACGTACTCGATAACTCTTGCGACTTGAAGGTCTCGGTGTCATGGTGCCCCGAACGCGGCTTGTGAGGCTTCTCACAGGTCGTGGCCCTAGGCCGATCGGACATCTCCCCGAGATCTCAAGGACGCGCCATGACCGAATCGAGTACCGCGCCCGCATCACCGCCTGAGAACGACACCGGGCGCCTGGATCACGCGTCCCGGGCGCGCATCTTCTCCGTCATCGTGGTCGTCGTGCTGTTCGCCGAGGTCGCGCCTTTGCAGTACACGATGGTCTCCCCGGCGGCCCAGCTGATCGGCCGCAGCTTCCCCGGAGTGGGGAGCAACATCGCGTGGATGACCATCGTGTTCGGACTGGTCGGCGGGGCCGCGACGCCGATCCTGGGCAAGCTGTCCGACCTGTACGGCAAACGCAACATGCTGCTGGCCGTCGGCGTGTCGTTCCTGTTCGGCTCGGTGATCTGCGCGACCACGAGCAACTGGACGATGTTCCTGATCGGCCGGGCGTTCCAGGCGGTGGCGATCGCCGCGGCCACCGTCGCCTACGGCCTGATCCGGGACCTGATCCCGCGCAAGTACGTGCCGCTGGCGATCGGGCTGGTGTCCACCGGGCTCGGGGTGTCCGGGGTCGGCGGGATCATGCTCTCCGGAGTGCTGACCGATAGTGCCGGCTGGAGCTATAAGTCGCTGTTCTGGTTCCTGGCGATCTATACGGTGGTGACGCTGCCGTTGGTGTTCCTGATCTGCCCGGAGACCAAGTTCCGCGCCCGGCAGAAGCTGGACCCGCTGGGTGCGCTGCTGCTGGCCGGCGGCGTCGGATTCGGGCTGCTGTACGTCTCCAACGGGGCGAACGTCGGCTGGACCGATCCGCTCTACCTCGGCTACCTGATCCTCGGCCTGGTCCTCATGGCGGCGTTCGTCGTCTTGGAACGCAGAGTCAGCCAGCCGATCATCGATCTGAAGCTGCTGTTCTCGCCACAGGTCTCGGTGGTGCTGTTCGTCGGGTTCTTCGCCGCGATCGTGGTGGGCATCCAAGCCTTCGCGATCCCCTATATGGTCTCCACCCCGAGCCACAGTGAACTGATAGCCGCGGCGCAACAAGGCGCGGCGGCCCGCTTCAAGGGGATGGTGCAGCCGAATCAGGTCCCGGTGAAGGTCCTGGGAGACGTCGGCTACGCTCTCGGATTCACATTGCTGGGGTTGGCTTTCCACGTCCAGGTATATGGCTCGTCGGTGTCGATGATCTCCGGTGCGGGTTCGGGGCAGTTGTCGGGGAAGATCGGGGCGCGCAGACCGCTGCTGGTCGGTATGTTCACGTTCGCCCTGACCAGCGGTATATACGCCGCGTGGCATCATGGAGCGCTGACGCTTGCCCTTGTCGGTATCGTCTTCGGGGTCGGATTCGGTGCGTACTACGCGACAACACCGAACCTGCTGGTGGAAGCGTCTCCGCCGGAACAACAGGGCATCACCGCGGGGATGCTCGGAGTGTCCAACTCCATAGGCACTGCGGTGGGGACCGCTATAGCGGCGGCGTTCCAGGCGGCCCATCCTGTGAAGTTGGTGGTGGCCGGGCAGACGGTGCTCGCGGGGACACCTGATCCGAAGACCGGTATAACGGAGCGCGCGGCGGTCTTCACAGACACTGCCTATACGCAGATGTTCATCGCCTGCGCTATAGCCGGCCTGATCGCGCTGATCGGTACGTACTTCATGCGGTCTGGACGTACGCCGTCTACTGGTGGCCTCGGCTACCTGTCTGGGTCGACACCCGCTAAACAGACCGCGACCGCATAGAGGATCGGACCGCATACCGGTCTTAGGCAGGCGCCGCCACACTGATGGGCTCACACCGGGCGTTCAAGCACAGGCCGGTAGTGAGTGAGAAGTCGAAGTTGTGCGCTAGGCAGCGCAGAACCAGACCCTCCGGTGCCTCGTCTATTACCGCTCCTTCAGCGAGGTCCTCACCTGAGTGCGGGCAATAGCGCGTCACCTCGAAGGCGCGATCACCGGAGCTTAAGGTGACGGTCGCGTTCGGGTCGCGCTTGTCGTAGTCCTCTATAGCGCGCAATGCTTCTGCGTCGGCGTGCTTGAGCAAACCGAACAGGTAGGTGCCATCGGCATCCGGAGTGTGCTCTATGAGGAGACGCCGCGACAAGAACAAGTCTTCCCACTGGATCTCCCCGCTGAGTACTGCGTCCAGCCAGCGAGATTCCACACCGAATGTGTACTGAGGAGCCTGTTGGGAGTGGGGCGTCCCGAGGTCAACGTCCCATACGCCGCCATCGGCTCCAGACACGTCGAAGCGTACCGTCATGGTGATTCGCTCTAAGAAGTACGGACTCAGCCGACGTAGCCGTACGAAGTGCTCCTTGAAGCGCGCTGCAAGGCCTGAGCCCGCACCGGGATCCGGATGCGCTGCCCACACTTCGGCGATCTCCTGCGCGCGTGAGGAGGCGTACGCATCTAGATGCTTGCTATAAGCGAATCCCTCCCAGTGCGGATCCCTTATGACGTCATGGGTTGTGGGCGCTATGCGGACGCTGTCCCCGGGGAACATCCGCAGTGTCTCGGCCGGGAGTTCGCCGGGCTCGCAGATGTGCTGGTTGTGCTGGTTGTGCTGTGCCAGGGTCGGATCCAGGAAGCATGCCGGTCCCGCGTATGGCATCACCAGACGCGGCTTCACAGAGCGCACCAGCCGCTTCACCGCTCTGAACCTGGGCTCCGACGCGTCCAGCGCGATCAGGTCCAACGGTCCGCCGACTTCGACCATGGCCCGGCGTGTCTGCGACAGGGACAGCTGCGCATCGTTGCAGTGCAACACGGAAACGCCGTCGGCGACGATCAGGAACGCGGCGCGATGGTCCGCCGGCGACTGCTCGGGAATCGCGGTCAGCCAGTCGCCCCGGTCGTTGAGCGGCAGCCGCTCCCAGGCCGCGACCTCGACGATCTCCTTGACGCCTGCCGCGCAGAGCCGGTCCCGAAAGGCGGAGGACGGATACTCGGGGATCACTACTCGGACGCCGTCGCTGAGCGCTGACAAGAACGCCAAGTCCATGTGGTCCAGATGCGCGCTCGACACGGCGACCCACTCGGCGTCCCAGAGCCCCGGTACCGCCCGCAGATGGCTGTTGTCCGGGAACGGGAACCACGCGCCGAGGTACGCGCCGCCCGGTGACACCCATGGGTCACACAGCACTCGCAGATTCTGCGTCTGAAGGCGTAAGCCCGCGTGTCCCGTCGAACTTATGAGTGGACCGAGCATCGGCTCATCCTGCCCCACAAAGCCGCCGGGGCCAACCCCGCGAAGGGGCGGCCCCGGCTGAACAGCGCCTATGCGCCGCAGGTGAGCGGGTGCGAGGGCGATATCAGATCGCTGCCTCGAAGGCCTTCGCCATCACCTGGTAGCCCGCGTCGTTCGCGTGGATGTTGGGGCCGACCGGAGCCGGGGCGCACATCCAGGTCCACTGGCAGATCCGGGCCACGTTCAGCGGCACTGTGACCCCCGGCTTCAGCGGCACCTGGTCGACGAAGTCGTTGCTGTCGAAGGCCGAGGCGACGTCGGCCACCCGGACGCCGTTCAGCGGGTACTCGACGGCGAAGACTCCGTTGAAGAGGTTGAGGAAGACGGCCGACAGCTCGGCGTTGGTCTGGCCGGAGGAGCCGGTGAGCCAGGACGCGAGGAACGGGTTGTAGTACGTCGACCCGACGAACTCGGTCTTGTGGCCGGCCGCGGCGCGCAGCGTCTTCAGGATGACGGGCAGGTCCTGCGCGGTCTGCTTGATGCCGTTCAGGCCGCACTGGATGTCCAGGCCGCTGGCGCTCGCGCAGCCGTCGACGTCGTTCGCGCCGATGTCCAGGGTCACCAGGACCCGGTCGCCCTTGTGCGCCTTGAGGAACGTGGCGGCGGCGTCGAGCTGGCTCTTGTACGGCTCCGGGTACGGGCAGCCGCCGTTGATCATCGAGCCGGTGGTCTCGCCGGGGCACGCCAGGTTCACGTACTTGGTGCCCTGGGCCTTCAGCGTGGCGGCGATGTCGTCGGCGTAGCCGTGGCCGCTGATGTAGCCCTGGCCGGTCACCGCGTCGGGCTGCCAGCCGGCGCCGAGCGAGTCGCCTAGCGCGAGGTAGTAGTCGTACGGCTGGTGCTTCCAGCCGTCGGCGGCGCTCGCCGGGCCGGCGCTGACCGCCAGGCCGCACAGCGCGGCGGCCGCTATCGCGGCGGCCTTGCGCAGGCCGAGTCTGGGAACGTGCATACTCTTCGGTCCCCTCCCGTGGAGATGGCGCCGCCCGGCGAGGATGGCTCGCACAGATGATTTGGCGGCGGGCACCTGGATGCTACTGGCAGGTAGCCAGGAGGGGTAGAGGACCGGCCCTCTTTCGAAACGTAAGGGAGACGCGATAGCGCCCATAGCGCTATCGTCAGGAGAAAGACCGGTTTCAGTCGAAAGCTACCGCTATATCAGTTGTCGAAAGGCAGAACCAGCGTCCGCAGCAACCCGGCCAGCGCCTCCCGGTCAGCCATCGAAATGCTGCCCAGCAGTTCCCGCTCCTGGGCCAGCAGTCCCTCGAAGGCGCCGTCCACGCGCTGGCGTCCGGTGTCCGACAGCTGCACCAGCACCCCGCGCCGGTCGCCGGGGTCGGGGAGGCGCTTGACCAGGTCCTTGGCGGCCAGGCGGTCGATGCGGTTGGTCATCGTGCCGCTGGTGACCAGAGTCTGGGTCAGCAGTTTGCTGGGGGTGAGCTGGTACGGGACGCCCGCGCGGCGGAGGGCGGACAGGACGTCGAACTCCCAGGGTTCGAGGTCGTGCTCGGCGAACGCGGTGCGCCGGGCGCGGTCCAGGTGGCGGGCCAGGCGGGAGACTCTGGAGAGGACTTCGAGGGGGGCGACGTCCAGGTCCGGGCGTTCGCGGCGCCAGGCTTCGATGAGGCGGTCGACTTCGTCTCGGCAGGCCTGGGGGTCGGGGTCTGCGGGGCCGGCGGCGTTGCCGGCGCCGTTGCCGGTGGCGGTCGTGACGGCGTCCAGGTCCTGCGTTTGTGGCGTGTCCACCGCGTACCTTCTCCTCGCCGATGATCCGAGATCCCAGCCTACCGGGAAGGTCGGCGCCGAGCATCTTGACATCGAGATTCTTGACCGGGCAGACTCTCGGTATCTCGGTATCTCGATATCGAGATACTTGATGGAAACCGAACCGGACACTCGAACCGGACATCTGAACGGGACACCCGACCCGGAGATCCGACCCCCAGCGGAGGCACAACACCATGGCCGGCGACATCTGGAACGCCCAGCAGTACCTGCGGTTCGAGAACGACCGCCTGCGTCCCTTCCTGGACCTGGTCACCCAGCTGGATCCGGACGGCGAGGTGCGCACCGTCGTGGATCTGGGCTGCGGCCCCGGCAACGCGACCGCGCTGCTGGTGGACTGGTGGCCGGACGCCCGGATCGTCGGCGTCGACTCCTCGCCGGCGATGATCGAGGCCGCGCGGCAGCACGCGGTACCGGGCCACATCGAGTTCGAACTCGGCGACCTGCGCGACTGGCACCCGGACGACAAGGTCGACGTCCTGCTCGCCAACGCCGTGCTCCAGTGGATCCCGGACCACCTGGACCTGCTCCCGGCCCTGACCGCGCAGGTCGCCCCCGGCGGCGTGTTCGGCTTCCAGGTCCCCGGCAACTTCGAGGCGCCCTCGCACCTCGCGCTGGCCGAGGTGAAGCGCGAGTGGGCCGACCGCATCCCGCCCGGCCTGGACCGGCCGGGGTCCCACGACCCGGCGGTCTACCTCGGGAAGCTGGCCGAGGCCGGGTTGGAGCCGGACGTGTGGGAGACCACGTACACCTACCTCGTTCCGGCCGACCCGGACCCGGGCGTGCCCTGCGGCGTGACCGAGTTCGTCCGCGGCACCGCGCTGCGGCCAGTGGTCAAGGCGCTGAGTGAGGCGGACGCCGCCGACCTCATCGCCGAGTACGACGCCCTGGTCCGCACCGCCTACCCGCTGCACGAGATCGGCGGCCGCACCGTGCAGCTGCTGGACTACCGGCGGATCTTCGCCATCGGCCGGTCTGCCTAGCGCATCGAACAGCCTGCCTAGCGCATCGGCCGGTCTGCCTAGAATCGGTCACAGAACCGCGCAAACCGAGCGTCATTGAACAGGGGAGAAGAAGGATGCTCACAACACTCCACCACGTACAGGTAGCGGTCCCGAAGGGAGTCGACGACGTCTCGCGCGCCTACTACGTCGGCGTCCTGGGCATGACCGAGCTGACCAAGCCGCCGGTGCTGGCGGCCCGCGGCGGCTGCTGGTTCGCCGGCGGTGGTCTGGAGATCCACACCGGCGTCGTGGCGGATTTCGTCCCGGCGCGCAAGGCGCACCCGGGGATCATGGTCACCGACATCGACGAGCTGGTCGCCGCGCTCACCGCCGCCGGGTACGAGTACACCTGGGACGAGACCGTCCCGGACCGCCGCCGGCTGCACACCTTCGACCCGCACGGCAACCGGCTGGAGTTCATCCAGCAGTAGCAGTAGCAGTAGCAGTAGCAGCAGTCAGCACAGCAGTAGCCCGACCCGAGCAGCCGCCGGTCCGCGACCGCCGCTACTCGTCCGTGAGCTCCCGGTCCCGCTGATCCAGTTCCTTCAGCAGGGCCTGGAGCTCGCCACGCACGTAGTCCCGGGTGGCGACCTCGCCGACCGCCATCCTGAGCGAGGCGATCTCCCGGGTCAGGTACTCCATCGTCGCGATCGACAGCTCCTCGCGGGCCTTGTCCTCGGCGATCTGCACCTTGTCCCGCTCGGCCTGGCGGTTCTGCGCCAGCAGGATCAGCGGGGCGGCGTACGCGGCCTGCGTGGAGAACGCCAGGTTCAGCAGGATGAAGGGGTACGGGTCCCAGCGGATCGCCCTGGTGATCACCAGGATGTTCAGCGCGATCCAGACCACGACGATCAGGCTCTGGATGACCAGGTACCGAGCTGTGCCGAAGAACCGCGCGATGCTCTCCGACACCCGCCCGAAGGCGTCCGGGTCGAACGAGGGCTTCAGCGACACCTGTCGCCGGCCGCGCGGCTGGTCCAGCCGCGGCGGGGTGTACTCGCGCGCCATTTAGCCCTCCCCCGCCTCGTTGTTCCGGTTGAGCGCCGATCGCTCGCGCTTGGCCTCCTGCTCCTCCAGCAGCTCCACCACCTCGCGGGCCTCGCGCTGCAACTCGTCGTGCGCGTGCCCGGGCGGCTGCTTGCGCCAGTCGTCCGGCAGCAGGTGGTCCAGCACGTCGTCCACGGTCACCGCGCCGAGCAGCCGGTCGTCGGTGTCCACCACCGGTGCGGCCACCAGGTTGTACGTCGCCATGTACGCCGTCACCTCGTTCAGCGGCATCTCCGGGGGCAGCGGCTCCAGCTCCAGGTCCACCACCGAGGCCGCCAGCGCCATCGGCGGCTCGCGCAGCAGCCGCTGGATGTGCACGGCGCCGAGGTAGCGGCCGGTCGGCGTCTCGGTGGGGGCGCGGGTCACGAACACCAGGGAGGCGTTCGCCGGCGTCCGCTCCGGATCGCGCACCAGCGCCAGCGCCTCGGCCACGGTCGCGTTCGGCGGCAGGATGATCGGGTCGGAGTTCATCAGCCCGCCGGCGGTGTCCTCCCGGTAGGTCAGCAGCCGCCGCACCGGGTTCGCCTCCTGCGGCTCCATCAGTGCCAGCAGCCGCTCGGCCTCCTCGGGGCTGAGCTCCCCCAGCAGGTCGGCGGCGTCGTCCGGGTCCATCGCCTCCAGCACGTCGGCGGCCCGCTCGGACTCCAGGTCGCCCAGGATCTCCACCTGGTCGTCCTCGGGCAGCTCCTCCAGCACGTCGGCCAGGCGGTCGTCGTCCAGCGCCGCCGCCACCTCGCCGCGCCGCCGGGGCGTCAGCTCGTGGATGACCTGCGCCAGGTCCGCGGCGTGCAGCTTGTCCAGGGCGGCCACCAGTTCGGCGGCGCCCTGGGTGCCGGCCGCGGCCAGCCCGGTGACCGCGTCCCAGTCCACGGTCAGCGACTCGCCGCGGCGCCGCAGCCCGCCCTTGAGCCCACCCTTGACCGGCTTCTGGACGAACAGCTTGCTGACCACGATCTCCTTGCCGCCGCGCTCGGGTTCGATCGCGACGTCGCGCACGGTCGCCGGGCCGCCGCCGGCCTTGAGCTGGACCTGCCGGTCCAGCAGTTCGGTCAGCACCAGCGTCTCGCCGGGGCGCTGCTGGAAGTGCCGCATGTTCACCAGGCCGCTGGAGACCACGTGCTCGTTGTCGATCGACTTCACCCGGCCGATCGGCAGGAACACCCGGCGCCGGCCGTGCATCTCCAGCACCAGGCCGAGCACCCGGGGTGCGGACTCGCCGGAGCCCATGCCGACCACGATGTCGCGGATCCGGCCGACCGGGTCGCCGTCCGCGTCGAAGACGGACCGGCCCGCCAGGTGCGAGACGTAGACGCGGGACAAGGCGCTCAAGTCAACCTCCGCATCCGGGTCGGTCGGCCGGCCGGCGGTATCGCGGCCCGCCGCCGGTGGTCATGGTGAATGTGCTGCCACCGGCGGTCGCCGAAACGCCGCCGACCGCGGGACATCCCAGGTCTGATGATGTGATCAGGCTACCGGTTCCGGACCGGAGGCGGCCGACTCCGCTACTCCGTCCCCGCCGCCTACGCAGACCGTCTAGTCTCGTGGCGTCACCGATCGACTGGAGTACCGTGCGCACGTCCCGAGGAACCGCCGTCCGAGCAGGCGCCGTGGCGATCGCGGCCGTGGCGGCCCTGGCCGGGTGCGGCTCCACCGGCACGAACGGCGTGGCGAAGAAGGGCACCGGCTCGATCGTCGCCAACGCCGAGGACGCCGTGCTCAACGCCAGCAGCGTCCACATCCAGGGCCAGTTCAAGTCCGGAAACCAGCCGGTCACGCTGGACCTGCGGCTGGAGCAGGACAAGGGCGCCTCCGGCACGGTCACCATCGGCAACGAGGTGATCGAGCTGCTGCGGGTCGGACCGGACGTCTACGTCAAGGGCGACGAGCAGTTCTACCGCTCCGTGCTGTCCCGGCTCGGTGACGGCTCGCCGGCCCCGTCGGCGGCGCCGAGCGGGACCGGGGCGCCCTCGACCGCCGGATCCGCGGCCGCCAGCGGCAGCTCCAGCGCGTCGGACAACATCGCGGTGACGGCGATGCAGATCAACTTCCTGCACATCGGCCCGGCCGACGCGCAGTACCAGACCTTCGCCTCGCTGACTGACCCGCGGCAGCTGCTGTCGCAGGTCATGCAGGGTATCGGGGCGTTGGACAAGGACGGCCAGAAGGACATCCGGGGCACCAAGTCGATCGTGCTGTCCGGCGGCAAGGGCACCCGGGTGTACGTGGCCATCGACGGCCAGCCGTTCCTGGAGCGGGTGCTGCCGCCCGGCGGCGGGACGCTGGACTTCATGGACTACGACCAGCCGGTGACGCTGAACCCGCCGCCGCCGGGGCAGGTCGTGGACATAGCCAAGATCGCGAAATAGCCGCGATCCGGCACACCACCACACCGGCACACGAGCACAGCAGATCTGGCACACCGGCACCACCGATCTGGCGCCTAGCCGATCCGGCACACCGGCAGCACAGATCCGGCGCACCGCCGATCCGTCACACCACCGAGGCGAAAGCCTTGCCGTCGAGCACGATCCCCGGCTCGACCCCCAGCGCCGCGTAGACGTGCGCCGCGACGTCGACGTGCCGCAGCCTGCCGTATTCGGCGCCGCCCTCGATGCCCGGGCCGCACGCCGCGATCCACGCCGTCCGCTCGGCCTCGCTGTCCCCGCCGTGGCCGCCCGCCGACACCTGGCCGTGGTCGGTCACCAGGATGAAGGTCCAGTTCTCCGCGGCCCGGTCCGGCCGGGACGCCACCGCCGCCAGCAGCCGACCGACCCGCTCGTCGGTCCGGCGGATGGCGGCCCGGTAGAGGTCCCCGCAGCCCTGGTCGTGGCCGGTGGCGTCGTTCACGCCGAGGTAGACGAACGCCGCGCTGACGTCCTCGGCGGCCAGGACTCGCACGGCGTCGCCGGTCACCGCCTCGTCGCCGCGGTCGCAGCCCGGCGCCGACTGCCCGAAGGTGGCGAAGCTCAGCCGGGACGGCGCCGCGAACATCGGGCCGTGGTCGGCGGTGGTGGCCAGGGGCGGCCAGGCGCCGACGGCGAGGTAGGTGTGCAGGCCGAAGTCGCGGGTCAGCACGGTCAGGAAGTCCGGGTGCTCGGCGAGGCGGTGTCCGGCGAAGTCGTTTCCGGTGATGTGGTGCCGGTCGATCGTGGTGCCGGTGACCGCGGTGGCCCAACAGGGTCCTGACACGGTCGGGGTGCCGTCCTCGATCCAGACCGGGGCGAGGAAGCCCTCACCGATGACGCGGTCGATGTTGGGGGTGGGTTCGGCGTCGAGGAAGTCGAGCCGGGTGCCGTCGATCCCGATGACCAAAACGCGTGAAGTACTCATGTCTCCCCAGGCCTCGCCAGCCGACTACGCGATCCGTGCGAGATCATCCTCACCGACCGCGCCCAGCAGTGGAAGCCCCGCGACGGACCCACAGCCCATACCGACCCCACAGCTGAGGCATGATCGGCGCATGAACTACCTGGCCGCCCTGGAAGACGAGGTCCGCGAGGCCGTGGCGCGCGCGGCCGGGTCCGCCGCGCCCGAGCTGACCTACACGCTGTACCGGCAGTTCGGTGACACCGGGCACCGGTACGGCTACGAGCATCCCTATTTCGAGCGGCGCGGGCGGCTGGTCGCGGCCGGTGCGGCCGCGCTGTTCGACGTGCGCGCGGGTGGCGGCGACGGCGCCGACGGTGCTGACAACGCTGATGATGCCGACGGCGCCGTCAGCGCGGACGTGCTCGCCGTCCTCGCCGACGAGCTGTGGCGGGTGTGCGACGAGTACACCTGGGCCCTGCCCGCCCACGAGTACCACGCCCGGGACGGCGACATGCGGCGCTGCGTCGACCTGTTCGCCGCCGAGACCGCGCACACGGTCGCGGAACTGATCGGGCGCTTCGGGAAGCAGCTGCCCGACGACGTGACGATGCGCTGCCGCGAGGAACTGCTGGACCGGGTCTTCATCCCGTTCGCCGACGACCAGCGGCCGATGGCGTTCGAGGCGATGACGAACAACTGGCTGGCCGTGGTGGCCGGCGGCGTCGGGATGGCGGCGTTGGCCTTCTTCCCGGATGACGCCAAGCGGCTGGCGATGATCCTCAAGCGCGCGCAGAAGTCCCTGCGCCGCTTCATCGAGCACTATCCGGAGGACGGTGGCTGCTCGGAGGGCATGGACTACTGGGTCTACGGGTTCGGATACTTCGCCTACTTCGCCGAGGCGTGGCGGGAGCGCGGCGGCCCGGATCTGTTGCTGGACAAGAAGATCCGGGAGATCGCGGCCTTCCCGGCGCGCGTCGGGTTCGGCGACGGCCGGTTCCCCAGCTTCTCCGACGGCTCCGAGAACGCGGAGATCCCCACCGGGTTGATGTCGCGGCTGGTCGAACGGCTCGGGGTGCCGGTGCCTTATCTGGCAACGGTTCCGAGCCTCGCATCAGACTTCTGTCATCGGTGGCCGCACGTTGCCAAGAACATCGAGTGGACCAGTGGACGGGTCCTGGGCAAGCCGACCGCGCCGGGTGCCGCGTATCTGCCGGATCTGGCGTGGGTCGTGGACCGGGGCGGCGAGGCGGAGTTCGCGGCCAAGGGCGGGCACAACGACGAGTTCCACAACCATCTGGACGTCGGCACCTTCATCCTGCGGGGCCACGGCGAGACGTTCCTCGCCGACCTCGGCGCGGGTGAGTACAACGCGGACTACTTCGGACCCGATCGATATAAGGACATTCATACGGCTGCCGAGGGGCACTCGATCCCGCTGATCGACGGCCGGGGGCAGCTGCCGGGCGCCGAACACGCCGCCGAGGTCGAGCGGTTCGCCGATACCGGCCGCGGCGCCATCCTCACCTTGGATCTGACCTCGGCCTACGAAGTCCCCGGGCTGCTCGCGGTCGGCCGTCGCTTCACCTGGCAGCGGCATGGCAGCCTGGCCGTGGTCGACCGGATCGAGGCGGACCGCCCGATGCCTTTCGAAGAGGTCTACATCAGCCGAATCCGGCCGACGATAGAGCTGGCTGATGGCGTTTCCTCGGAGCGGCAGCCGACCAGCGGCGGCACAGGTTCCGATGGCGTGGCTCGGGAGGGTGAGCCGGCGGCGGGTGGCCCTGTGCCCGACCGCGTGGTCTGGGAGGGCGAGAAGGCCCGTTGCGTCCTGACCTTCCCGGCCGCGATGACCCCCGAGCTGGAGACCATCGAGACCACCGGTCATCGCGGAGAGCTGGAAAGCGTTTTCCGACTTCGGCTACGATGCTCCCTCGAGGCTGGTGGCAGCCGGCTGGAGTCCGTGTTCACCGTCGAGCGCAAGGAGCGTTGATGGCCGGCGCGTTGGATGTCCCCGAGGACCGCGAGCTGTCGGGGTACACCGGCTGGACGCGGGAGCACTGGCTCACGCAGGCCGACTACCTGCTGGAGTCTCTGAAACCGTACGCCTCACCGCACTCCGCACGCTTCGAGCTGCCGGGGCGGCCCAGCGTCTCGGGCTTCGACTCGGACGCGCTGGAGGGCTTCGCCCGCACCTTCCTGCTGGCCGCGTGGCGGATCGCCGCCGACCGAGGGCAGGGACCGGTCGCCGAGGACCTGATCGCGCGGTACTCCTCGGGCCTCGCGGCCGGCGCCGACGCCACGCATCCCGAGGCCTGGCCCCGGATCCCGCAGGGCCGGCCGGGACAGCCGATGGTCGAGGCGGCGTCGATCGCGCTCGGTCTGCACTACACGCGCGAATGGCTGTGGGACAAACTGGACACCCGGGCCCAGGGGCTCCTCGCCGACTGGCTCGGCGAGTTCGTCGGCAACCCGACCTGGCCCAACAACTGGATGCTGTTCCAGACGGTCAGCGAGGAATTCCTCGCCTCGATCGGCGCGCGATATGAGGAGTCTGAGATCCTTCGCGGTCTCGACGCGACCGAGGGGTGGTATGTCGGCGACGGTTGGTACACCGACGGCGCCGGTCGCAACTTCGACTACTACATCGGCTGGGCCATGCATCTGTATCCACTGCTGTGGACCCAGATGGCCGAGGGCGGCGCACGTAGCGACCGTGCCCTGGCGGCGCGCGAGGTCTACCGGGACCGGCTGCGCCAGTTCCTGGAGCGCTACTTCGACTTCTTCGGTTCCGACGGTGCTCCGATCCACCAGGGCCGGTCGCTGACCTATCGCTTCGCCACCGCCGCGCCGATCTGGATCGGGGAGATGTTCGACTGCTCCCCTTACGACGCCGGGCTTTCGCGGCGGGCGGCCAGCGGCGTGCTGAAGCACTTCGCCGAGCACGGCGCCCCGGATTCGCGCGGCCTGCTGACCATGGGCTGGCACGATCCCTTCCCGCCGATGGTGCAGAACTATTCGGGCCCTGCTTCGCCCTACTGGGCCTCGAAGGGCTTCATCGGGCTGATGCTCCCGGCCGAGCACCGGGTGTGGACGGCGCCGGAGTCGCCGCTGCCGGTTGAGGTCGGCAACTTCGACACGTCCATCGCGCCGGTCGGCTGGCTGCTGAGCGGTACCAAGGACGACGGCGTGGTCCGGTTGCTGAACCACGGCAGCGACAAGGCCCGGCACCACACTCCGCCCTTCGACCAGCACACCGATGTCTTCTACTCGCCGCTGGCCTTCTCGACCGTGACCGCGCCGGACACCGCCCCGCAGGCGTGGGCCAAACGGGTCGGGAACCATGTCGCGCTGATCGCGCCGGACGGCCGGATCTCCTCGCGCGCGGTGATCGAGCCGGGTCTGGCCGCTGACGGGCACGTCTCGTCGTCGTACATCCCCGGCTTCGAGACCGAGCCGGGCGGGGCGGTGCTGCCCATCGAGGGCGCGGAGATCTCGACCAAGGTGCTCGTGAAGGACGGCGTCGAGACCCGGGAGCATTCGGTCACGGCGCCGGCCGGTTGGACGGTACGCGAGGGCGGCTACCCGGTCGCGGGCCCCGAGCAGCCGGTGCGGGGCGAGAAGGAGACGCGGCCCGGGGCGTTCGCGGTCAACGACCTCGGAGTGATGTCGCAGATCGAGGCGCTCAGCGGATGGACCGCGGCCGGGGTGGACAACGAACTGGGTGCCAACGCGCTGGGAGCCTTTTCGGCGACGCCCTATCTGATCGCCGAACATCCCGGCGGCACCAAGAGCTACCTGTCCGAGGTCAGGGTTCATCGGCTCCCCGATGAAGATGACGACGGAAATGAGGGCGCGGAATGAGCTGGCCGTTGGCGTTTTCCACATTGGGCTGTTCCGGGATGCCGTTGGCGGACGTCGCGGAACTGGCGCGGTCCACCGGGTGGCTCGGGCTGGAACTGCGGGCCGCCGACGACGAGCCGGTGCATGTCGGGCTGTCGGCGCGGGAGCGGGCTGCGGCGCGCGAGGTGCTGGATTCCGGTGGCGTCACGGTGTTGGCGGTCGCGTCTTATGTCAGAGTGGCGAGCGGTGCGGTCAGCGACGACGAGTGTGTCGCCGCGACTGTGGCGCACGCGGAGCTCGCGCGGGATCTCGGGGCGCCTTACGTGCGCGTCTTCCCCGGCGCGGAGGAGCCCGGGGCCGAGGCGGACGCTCGTGCGGTGCGTCGTCTGAACGCCGCCGCGGCGCGGCTGCCCGAGGGCGTCGCGATTCTGTTGGAAACCCACGACAGTCATCCACAGGGTGTGGATATCGCACGCGTGCTGTCTCAGGTGTCCGGTGATGTCGGGACGATCTGGGACGTAATGCATCCCTGGCGGACCGGCGAGCCGATCGCTGTCACGAAGGAGGCGCTGGCTCCGTATCTGCGGCACGTGCAGGTGAAGGACGTGTTGTCGCCGCAGGAGCGGAAGCCGTTGCCGTTGGGCGAGGGCACGATTCCGCTCGGCGAGTTCTATGCCGCGCTGCGCGAGCTGGGATATCAGGGCTGGATGTCGCTGGAGTGGGAGTCGAAGTGGCACCCCGACGCGGTGCCGCTGGCCGAGGCGTTGAAGGTGAAGCCGGTCTTCGACTGAGCCTGCCGTTCGCGACTACGTTTTCTGAGAAGCTTCGCCTAATCATCCCGCAAGAGCACGGCCAGCTGCGTGCGCGATCGGACGCCGAGCTTTCTATAGACGCCGGTCAGAACGGATTCGACGGTTTTCACCGACAGGAACAGGTTCGCGGCGATCTCGCGGTTCGGCAGGCCCTCGGTGACCAACGCGACGATGCGCTGCTCCGCGGCGGTCAGATCCGGCGCCGGTGCCTCGGCGGCCACTTCGGCCGGTTCCCACAGCGGGGCCTGTGCGCGTCGGAAGACGGCCTCGGCCTGGTCGTGGAAGTGCCGGGCGGAGGCCGCGCGGCGCCGTCGCTTGTCGATGATCGAGCGGGTCAGCAGGACGCGGCCGCGCTCCAGCGGCAGGCCGAGCGTGCGGAAGGTGTGGTCGGCGCGGTGCAGGAGGGCTTCGGCGCGCGCGTGATCGCCTTGCGCGGCCTTCAGGACCGCGTCCGCGCGGTCCAATGTGGCCAGGACTCCGCGCCGCCCCAACCGCTCGGCCTCGCGCCGGGCGTCGGCTATGACGGCTGTGGCTTCGTCGCCTTGCCCGAGCGCCACCAGCACTTCGGCCAGGTCGGCGTGGAAGCGTACGGCTGACGGGTCGACGAGGCCCTGCTCCGCCACCAGGGTCCTGACACGCTGTAGATCGTCGGCCGCCGCGGGGGTGTCGCGCAACAAGACGTGCACCATGCCGGACAAAGCGAGGCAGCGCGTGAGGAAAATCTGGTCCTGCTCCTGCGCCGAGGCGGCGGTCCCCTGATCTGCGAGGCGCAGTGCCTCCTCCAGCGTGCCGCCGGCCATTTGCGCCAGCGCTGATGTGAAGAACACCGGGCCGGGGGAGGCGCGCTCGGCGCCCGGGAGCTCTTCGAGGCGGCGCGCGTTCCGGATCGCGGCGGCCCCGTGCCCGGCCCGCGCGTCGATCTCCACGGCCCCGCGCAACAGCAGCGCGCGGTCGGCGTGGCTGCCGCTGCGTGCGGCGTGCGGCGCGAGCTGGCGGAGGTGGTGGCGCGCCTCGTCGAGCTGGTCGGCGAAGAGCGCGAAGCGGACCGACAGCCAGCGCGGGGAGTTGAGCAGCGCGCCGGGCACCGGATCGGAGCCGAGTGCCAGCGCGCGGCGCAACACGCGCGGGTAGGACGGCTCGCCGAGCAGCTGCTCGATGCGCGCGAGCATGACCAACGCCGCCGCCCGCGACTCAGGATTCTGCGAGAGCTCGGCGGCGCGCACCGCGGCCCGGGCGGCATCATGCGCGCGGCGGTTGTCGCCCAGCGCGAGGTGCGCATGCCACGCGACGCGCAGATGCACGGCGGAGAGCAGCGCCGGGTCCGCGGCCGCCTCGGCGTCGGCCAACGCGCGACCGAGGAGGTCATCGAGCCCGCCCACCGCTTGCCCGGCGGCGTCCACGACCGCGAGCCGAGCCCGGGCACGAGCCAGATGATCGGACTCGGTGCGATCGAGGCGCGTGACGGCGGTGCGGGCCAGGTGCGGGCGGCCGGCGGCTGCCGCGTCGGTGGCGGCGGCCAGGAGGAGGGCGGAGACGGCGGTGG
>NZ_JAAFZA010000131.1 GCF_015356865.1 Catenulispora pinisilvae | reverse complement strand
CCCCACCACCCACCAGCCAAAACACCCCCCACCGATATCGATTTTCGACACACGCCATCGGACGTGTACTATCGACAACGTCGCAAGCGCGCGTAGCTCAACGGATAGAGCATCTGACTACGGATCAGAAGGTTAGGGGTTCGAATCCCTTCGTGCGCACTCATGTTAGGCACATGAAACAGCAGGTCAGAGGCCCTCTACCATCGCAAGTAGGGGGCCTCTTGCTGTCCCGACTCGAGGCTAAAGTCGTCGAAAACAGGGCGTGTGGTAGCGATGTGGTAGCACCCGTACGCAGTCCGTGTGGTCACGGGCCGTTTCACGTGGTATCGCCGTGTGGCTTCCGGTCCGCGAGTGCCCGGTGCTCTCGCCGGTT
This sequence comes from Catenulispora pinisilvae, assembly GCF_015356865.1. GTDB lineage: Bacteria > Actinomycetota > Actinomycetes > Streptomycetales > Catenulisporaceae > Catenulispora > Catenulispora pinisilvae. The sequence continues at coordinate 27,743 of NZ_JAAFZA010000131.1, read as the reverse complement.
CGGGTGCCCTGACAGCCTCGAGGGTTCTGACTTTTCCGCACTTCACAGCGGTAGTGGCTCCCATGGAGCAGAATCGAGGGGCGGAAGCGAAGTCGATTCTCAAACCCGTGGAAGCCCTGTGAGTAGGTACGCGGTGGACGTCGAGCGGCGCATGCGACCGGCGCGGGCGATGTCGGGTTCACGTGGCGGCGCTGCCGACCGACCTGTCGCAGGATGCTGCGCTGCACGTGGCGGCATGCTTGGACGTGCTGTCGCGGGTCCTGTGGCGGTGCTACACCCATCCGGCTGAAGCCGCCGGGGACGACCTATCGGACAACACCGAGGGCTGGCGCCGGCAGCTGAGCCGCGAAGAGTTCGGCCAGGTCCTCGCTATCATCGACAAGCCGAACCTTCCGTACGAGGACGGCGGCCTGCTCGTCGCCTTCGACCCGGTCGCCGAGAGCGCGCACCGGCTGGGACGGGCGCTGCACGCGATCGGCGCGGGCCGTTCACCGCCGCCGTGCTGACGGACGTCGCCGCAGAGATCGAGCGGGCCGAGCTAGGCGACTTGTCGGACCGGGCGGCGCAGGCGGTGACGTTTTCGCGGACCTCAGCCTCCCCACCACAGGTCACAGCTCCCGACGCACTGCTGCGCGCCCACCCGCTGGGAGGGATCGGACTGTTCATGGCCGTGGACCCGACGTCGGCGGCGGTCGCGGCAGCGCACTGGCTACACGCCGCCTCTACGGTGACCGCCGAGGCATCCGGCTATGACGTCACGCAGATCGTGGAGATCGCCGACGACATCGAGGCGGTGCCGATCGCGTCCCCGACGCTGGTGTTGGAGATGATGGAGGCCGGAGCCAGCCCCCACGACGCGGTTACCGCACTGATCGGCGAGGCGATCGCCATCGCCGAGGGCCAGCTGCCGAACCTGCCCGGACTCATGGATGCGCTCTCCGAGGCCGTCGAGAGTGCAGAGGGGTTTGACGACGCGGACCTGCTCGAGGGACTGGTCGCCAAGATCCGCACCACGCCGCTGGGCACCTCCCGGCCCGCAATCGACCTGCTGGAGAACCTGCTGACCGGGATCTACTCCTGCGCGCTTCTCTACCAGGAGTATGAGAGCGACATCGAGGACGAGGAGACCGCCGAAGCGGAGGACGTGGTCGGAGCTATCACCGCCACAGACGGCAGCCCCGTCGTCGATGAAGCATCCGATGACGAAGACGACCGCGAGTGGCCGGATGTGGCCTCGCCCCGGTTCCTGGACGCGTTCGTACCCAGGCCGCCGCCGACGCCGACCGGCTGTGACGGCTCGGCCAGCGGAAGCCCTCTCAAGTCGCCTCTGTCTTGAACGTGACTCATCATTGGGTCCGGTCCCCGCTGCAGTCAGCAGAAAGGTAGGCCGTGCCGAGTCCCCATCTAAATGAGCCATGTCGTCGAGCGCTAGGGCGCTCACCCAGGAAGCAGCCGGCCATCCATGGGCGTCTGGGATGGGATCAGCGGAACGGGAGCTGAAAACCCATGGCTACGGTCGGTGAGCACATCCGGGGCACGTATGAGAAGATTTGCCGGAATCTCAACTCGCTGACAGGCCAGCGTGGCCTTCTGTCCCAGAATGTTCTCGCACAGCTTCGGGACCTGGTCGAGGGTGTCGCGGTTCGTCTCCACACTCGCTCGTCCGACGAGGAGTACAACTTCCCTGTTATTGGTCGTTGTCTCGCGTTCGTCAAGGGCAGGGCCAGTATGGCTTCCTGTCCCGGTTCCACAAGGCAAGCAGGTCTCGGCCGCCGGGCTGATCGCCTTCCATCTGCAACGCCCGAACCAGGTGCGATACATCTACCGCGCCCTGGCCTACCGGCGACGCAAGGGCTTCGCTGCCCTGGTCGACGGGGCGCACCAGCAGCTCGGCGGGAATATTGTGCTTGTTTGGGACAATCCCAACACGCACGTGTCGGCGGCGATAGACAAGCTGATCGACAAGTGATCGTGGTTGACGGTGTCCAGCTCCCTGCCTACGCCCCGGAGATCAGCCCGGTGGAGGGACTCTCGAGCCACCTCAAAAGGATCACTGGGCAACCTCAACGCCCGCAGCCTGGACGCCCTGGCCCTGCTGGTGAAATCCCGGCTCAAGCGCACCACATACCGCGCCGACCTGCTCAAAGGATTCGTCGCCGAAACCGGACTCGAACCGCCGCGGCGCACGAACATCAGCCCTTTGGGCTCAGTATCAGGCGGCCGGAGCGGTGTTCCGAAGAGCGTTGAGGACTGCGTCCTCGGTGGAGTGGAACTCGGGGTAAACCTTCTCTGGATCAGTGTGAAGTCGGTAGTCCCAGATGATGCCGTAGATCCCGAGCGTGACGCAGGAGAGGAGGAAGTGAAGACCGAAGCTGCGGTTCAGTGCTGGGACGGGTTCGAAGGTGATGGGATATCGGATGATCCCGAGCTTCGTCCAGACGATGCTGAGCTTGTCGTCGAAGTCCTGTTCGGTGAGCTGGATCTGCCACCAGAAGCGCATAAGGCGGTAGATGGCAATGAAGCCATATATACCGATTGTGACGAAGGACAGGAAAACCGACAGGCCTGCCTTGATCGGTTTGTGCTCGTCTTCGAAGCGCTCCTTGACGAAGCGCCGCAGGTCGTCCAGGTCATCGTGAGCGGCACCGTACTCGCCGCGCCCCTCGGCGTACTGCGCCGACGAGTCTATGACAGCGCTGTAGTAGTGAAGGCGCCGATCTCTGAAGAGGTCCGCGCGGTTCAGTCGACGGTAGAAGATCACGATCGGGTAGATGCCAAGGGTGACCCACGACAGAAGGAAGAAGTAGAGGCCCCAACCGACAAACGCCTGGTCGGTGACGCGCCTCTCATGCACATAGCGATCTACTTGCCGTACAGCTTCTAGCTGTTCCATCAGGGCTCCCCGCCGATCCCCCGAAATGCGTCGGAGCGATCTTCTCCGTGGGGGACACCAGCGGGGCTGTCAGTCCTATGGTGCTCGCTCGCCAGACACAACCACGGCTCTCGATCACACCCTTCTTGCCTGCCTTCTTAGAGTACGCCCGCACCAGCGGGCCCGCCCGCCCGTTGGTGGAGAACCGCAGGTCGCTGTGCCGCCCGTGCCCCTCAGCGTCACGCTGGCCATCGGGCCGCATACCCCCACCTGCGGTCACCGCCAGCCCACGGCAACGGAAATTTCCCGGTTAAGGTTCAGATCAGGGCATGCTTGACATGGATTCGGAAATTCGCGAAAGCCTGTTGCTCTGGGACAGTCTGAACGCACACGTCTCGATGGTGATGATCGGGTTGATCGCCGAGCCGGCGTGGTTGACGGTATTCCAGCTCCCCGCCTACGCCCGGAGACCAACCCGGCGGAGGGACTCCGGAGCAACCTCAAGGGACACTGGGCAACCTCGCCACCCGCTGCCTGGATGCCTTGGCACTGCTGGCAAAGTCCCAGCTCAAGCACATCACATACCGTACCGACCTACTCAAGGCTTCGTCGCAGAAGCTGGTCTCGAACCGCCATGGCCGCAGGCATCAGCCTTTCGGCCTCAGCAGCTCTGGCGGGAGCCGAAATTCGTGCCCTGACGTCCGCCGAGAATTACCCCATGTGGGACATCGGCGAGCACGTCGGCGCGATTTCGACGCGGTTCCGGGTGGGGCGGACGGCACCCTTCCGGGAGGCGCCCACAAGACCGCTCCGGCCGTCGCCACACATGCTTTTACCTGGCCTTTTATCGAGATCGAGGGTAGCCTTCGAGCCTCTGCTGAACTCCGTTCGAGGAGGCATTGTGAGCGACGACGCGATGACATACGACGCCAGCAACATCCAGGTTCTGGAGGAGTTGGAAGCGGTTCGAAAGCGGCCCAGCATGTGCATCGGGTCGACCGACGAGCGCGGTCTTCGGCACCTGGTGCTCGAGATCGTCGAGCGCGCGGCGCACGAGATCCTGGCTGGCCGTGCCAGCCGCGTAGAGGTGACGCTCATGCCCCACGGCGGCGTGGGCGTCGCCGACGACGGGACAGGTGTTCTCACGGACGGCTTCGACGTGCCGCTGACCCGTCTCACGGCGTGCTACGGGGGACGTGGCCGCCACGACGTGACAGCTGGCTTCCATGGAGTGGGCCTGTCCGTCGTCAATGCCCTGTCCAGCCGTATGACGGCCGAAGTGCGGCAGGACGGGGTCAGCACGGTGTGGGAGTACGCGCGGGGCGTCGCCGTCACTCCGGCCACGGCGCCCGAGCCGACGACCGGGAGCGGGACGGCCTTCATGTTCTGGCCGGACTCCGAGGTCTTCAAGACGATGGAGCAGTCGTTGGAAGCGCTGGCGGACCGCTTCAGGGAGCTGGCCTTCCTGAACCGGACTCTGGACATCTCCCTCATCGACGAACGCGATCCGGCCGAGCCCACGTCAATGCGGTTCCGGTTTCCGGACGGGGTCCGTGACTTCGTCGCCTACCTGGACGGCGAACCGTCGGCGCCCGACATCGTCGGCTTCGAGCTCGACAATCCGGGCATGGAAGGTGAGATGGAGATCGCGTGGCGATGGACCGACTCCCCCGAGGAACGGATCCACAGCTTCGTCAACAGCTGGACCACCCACGGCGGCACACACGAGCGGGGCTTGCGCGACGGTATCGCGGATGCGATGAACGCCTACGCCCGCGAACAGCGATTGCTGCCGAAGACAGATTCCGATCTCGATGACAACCGGATCGGCGAAGGCATGACCGCGGTGGTGGCAGTGAGACTGGATCACCCCGAGCTCCAGGGCTCAACCCGCGGCGTGCTGGGCAACGGCCCCGTCCGCACATGTGTCCGGGAAGCCGTCCGAGAGCACCTGAGGGGATGGCTGGATGGGCGTCCCGAGCAGGCTGGGGCACTCATCAGCAGGATGGTCGCCCGCGCTCAGCTGTAGCCGAGCGCGGGGTCACACATCGCAGAACCTGCACTCGTTGCTGTCAGTGCCCGAGTTGGGCGGCGATGGCGTTGGCGGCGTGCCGTTTGGCCTCGTCGACGACGGATGTGTAGAGGTCGGCGGTGATGGCGGTGTTGGAGTGGCCGAGCATGTCGGAGACGACCTTCATCGCCACGCCGGCGGTAAGGGCGTGGGTGGCGGTGCCGTGGCGGACGTCGTGCAGGCGGATCGGTGGGAGTCCGGCCTCGCGCAAGAGGCGGGCGAACAGGTCGCTGACGCGGGCCGGGTGCAGTGGGGTGCCGTCGCGGTTGACGAAGACCAGGCCGGTGTCCAGCCAGGTGTCGCCGAACTCGTTCGCCTCGTCGCGCTGGGCCGCCTTGTGCTTCTTCAGCGCGCCGGTGACGGGGTCGGCGAGGATGAGGTTGCGCTGTCCGGCTTCGGACTTGGTGTCGCCGACGGCGGTGTCGTAGCCGATCTGCACGATCTGCTGGCTGACGTCGATCGACCCGTTCTTCAGGTCGACGTCCTGCCAGCGCAGTCCGCACGCCTCGCCGCGGCGCAGCCCGCAGTGCGCGGCGACCAGGAAGAGGGCGAACAGCCGGTGGCGGGCGGCACGTTCCAGGAACACGGCGGTCTGCTTGGCGGTCCACACCATCACCGGGTACGGCACGACGCCGGTCTTGCGCCACTCCTCGACGCGGGCGTCGGTCCACACCTTCGGCTTCTGCGGCTTGCCGGACGGCAGTTGAATCAGTTTGGCGACGTTCACGGTGATCAGCTGCTCGTTCACCGCGTCGGTCAGGGCCGAGCGCAGTGCAGCGCGGATGCGGGAGATGCTGGCTGCCCGGACCGGGCGGCGGAAGCCGGGCATGGCGGCGAGTTTGGCTCGTGCGGCGCGGGCCGCCGGGGCGTTGTGGTTGCGCCATGCCTTCTTCGCCGCTGCCGCGACGGCGTGCCGGGCGGCGTTGTTCGCGGCGATCTCCTCGGCCTGTTCGGCGATCTTCTCGAACGCGGTGCGGACGTGGACCGCGCGCAGCTTGTCCAGCCGGTAATGCCCCAGGTAGGGGACGAGGTAGTCGCGGACCTGCTGGCTGTAGCTGGTGTAGGTGGTCGGGCGCAGCACCTGCTTCTTCGCCTTCAGCCAGCTCGTCAGGTACTGCTCGACGGTCAGGTCGCAGGACACCGCGACGCCGGCGGCCAGACGCGTGCGCAGAGTGTCGGGCTCAGGTAGCGGGGCCCTGGCCTTGATCGCCTTGCGGATCTCGTCGGCGATGAGGACGCGGGTGACGTCCGGTTCAGCGTCCAACTCGGCGAGTGCCAGCAGGTCCGCGACCCTGTCGACGGCGGCCTCGGCGTCCTTGCGGGTCGCATGGCCGCCGCCGCGGATCACGGGTCGCTTCGTGGTGGCCGGATCGGGAACCTCCAGGTGGAACCACCAGGTACCGTGTGCCGGGTTCCAGGCCCCGTCGGCGCGCTTGAGCTGCGAGCAGGACCCGCCCAGCTGCCGTTTGACGATGTTCCCGTCCTCGCTGAGGACAGGGGCCCGGCATCCGCACCGCTTGAAGATCAGACTGTTCACGGCTGCTCCTTGCCTTGATGAATGAGAGATCCGATCCGCCGGGAAGGGCGTCCGAACCGAACCTGCGAGGAACGGACGCCCACCGGCTAAATCAGCTGGTTGCGTGGATCGACGCTCGACTCGCAACCGGAGGGCAAGCCGACGCCGGGAAGTGGTGGGGAACATCGACCCGTTCGGGTGGCGGCGCGGCCAGGCCCAGCAGCTCCAACAGCCCGGCTGTCGGCACCCGGTACAGCTTCCCGGCGCGCAGAACGGGGACGGGGAACTGTCCGCGCTTGGCCAAGGCGTAGGCACTGGTACGCCCGATCCGCAGCAGCCGTGCAGCCTCGGGGAGATCCAGCACCGGCGGCAGGTTCCGGATATCGTCCAGCGTCCACGCGTTGACGGCGGTCATCGCGGACCCCCTGTCTCCACCGGAGCACTCGCGGAGTGATCAGCGGCAGCCTGGTCGGGGAAGTCCAGTTCCAACCACAGCTGGCACGCTGCGATCACATCGAACTCATCGGCGGCCGGGACGTCGCAGACCTCGTCGGTCGGGGCGCTCACGCCGCGCTCCGCTCGGCGGCGTCGCCGCAGGTGAACGGAACGCAGCCGCAGCTGACGTCCTCGACGCGATCGTCGGCCCCAGCGCTGGCTGTCCGTCCGTTCCAGCGGGCCACCACCACTTCTTCGTGCACGCTCACGTGCGTAGGGCTGCCGGCAGCGAAGGCGTTGCGGGAGTTGACCAGTTGGAAGAACGACGCGCGAGCTGTCAGCCCGTCATCGCAGGCTGCCGCGAGCAGGGCGATGCAGCGCTCGTGCAGGGTGTACCCGGCGGCCAGGGCGGCGTTGGCGGCCATGGTCGGGATGTCGACCATCTGGCCCTGGCGGCGGAACGGCCGAGCTGTGATCACAAGGAAGCCACCAGGCTTGAGCAGCGTCCGGCAACCGCGCAGGATGGCCGTGAAGCCGTCCATCAGATCCTGGACGCTCTGCTTGGCAAGGTTGCCCTGGTCGTCACCGTAAGCGTGGTTCCATTTCTCCAGGCCGTAGCGCCCGGAGTCACGAGTGACGCGTACGTGTCCGTGGGTGGCCGGTCCATACGGCGGGGACGTGAGAACCAGGGCAGCCTTGCCGTGAACATCGCGGCCGACGAGATGCTCGATGTCGCGAGCGTCGCCGTGCAGAACGGTGCCACAGCCGGGGGCGCCCCGGTCGACGGCGTGCTCGATGTTGCGGGTCGCGAGGTCGGCCCAGCGCTTCTCGTACTCCACGCCGATCGCCATCCGGTCGACGTGCATGGCCTCCACCAGTGTGGTCCCGATCCCGCACATCGGGTCGATCACCAGGTCGCCCGGCTTGGTGTAGACGGTGATGGCGTGCGCGGCGATCGCCGGGAACATCTTCGCCGGGTGTGCATCGGACTCGGGCAGGTACCTGCCCTTGCGCTGGGCTCGAGGGCCGGCCTGGGCAGTGGCCCACACCGACAGGGGTGTGACGCCGTCGGGCTCGCCAAACAGCGGGGTGGGTTCGCAACTCGCGTTCATCCGCGGGTCCCTTCTTCCTTCATCCGGCTACGCCCGGGTAGGCGCCGCATCCGTGGACAAAGGCAGGGCCCGCACGCTGTGGCGGGGTCGAAGATTCTTCACCGCCGCAGAAAAGTCATCTGATCGCCCTCGTTCCGTTCCGGCTCTGCCGCCGGCGCCGACGACGGCCGACGCCCTGTTCGGAACGTTCCGTCGCGATCCGTCGTGACAGGAATTCCCGAGCCGACTCGATCGCCGCGCCACATTCTGAACCCGTCCTGAACGTCTGCTGAAACAGCCGGTCGCAGGCCAGGTCGCGGCGCCTGGGCCTGTCGTTCAGGGCGCCCGCGCCGGCCATCGCGAGCCTCGCATCTCCCGACAGCCCTCTGTTTCGCCGCGCGCATTTCAGGACCCGATAAGGACCGGATCAGGGCCTGGCCAGTGTCCGGTCAGGCCCTCGTCAGGAGGGCCGCGACCCCGAAAGCAACTCATCCCCAGCTTTCGGGAGCACCCCATGACAGACACCTGCGTCACCGCCTCCGCCACCGTCGTGACCGAGACGGATCCCCTCTGCGATTCCACCGCGCTGTGCTCCACCTCTCCGCTGCACGCGGTCGAGACCGCGTTCGCCGCCCTGTCGCTCGGCGAGGCGCCGCTGACGCTCCCGGCCGCGCTGCTCGGCGAGGCCGCCCCAGCCGGCGCCGACCAGCTCACGCTCGCTGAGCTGCGGGATCTCATGGCTGCCAAGGCCTCGCCGCTGTCGCCGGAGGCACGAGACGCGGTGTGGGCCGAGCTTGTCCACCGCTCCCGCACGATCGGGGCGGTATGGACGGTGGCGGCCTGCGGTATGGCGCTGCCGGCGCTACGGAAGCTGGCTGCCGGTTATGCCCGAAGCTTCGACGGGCTGACCGAGGATCTGGACGCCGAGATCCTCACCGGGTTCCTGGATCGTCTGGCGGTCGTCGAAATCGGCAAGGCGGGGATTTTCCCCGACCTGTGGTGGGCGGCGCGGCGGGCCGCCAGCCACACCGCCGCCGCCGAGATCGACTTCACGCGCCACACCACGGGATTCGTCTCCGCACCGCCGCCGGCTCCGGTAGGTCACGAGGACCTGGTACTGGCCCGCGCCTGCCGGCACGGCGTGATCACCGCGGAGGATGCCGAGCTGATCGGCATGACTCGGCTCGACGGCAAGCCCCTGGCCGAGGCCGCCGAACTGCTCGGCGCGTCGAGGAACGCGGTGAAGATCCGTCGGCAGCGGGCCGAGGCCCGCCTGGTGGCGTGGATCGCCGGCCGACGCGTCCCGAACCAGACCGCCCTGGCCCGCAGCCGCGGCCGTGCATGAGCTCCCCGCCATCCGAGTGAACCCGGCCATCGGTTTCGACCCCGCCCGAGCCTGAGCCCGCTGCCTTCGTGTGTGAGGCACCACCAACCCCGAGCTGGAAGGACCATCACGATGGGCCACCACACCACAACCAGAACCGGCAGCCGGATTCGCACCAGCGACCCCGCCCGCTCCATGCGCGCTGCCGGGCTTCTCGTTGCCTCCGCCGCCTTCGCGGTATCCGCCGCGACCCGCGCCCACGCCGACACCGGGCACGTCGTGCTCGCTGCGGCAACCCTGGACCAGGTCATCGGGAACATCCGTACCTGGCTGATCGGGCTGCTCGCCGCGCTCGCCACGACCTTCCTGACGATCGGCGGCGTGAAGTACCTGATCGCCGGCGGAGACCCCGGCGAAGTCGAGAAGGCCAAGAACGCCCTGCGGTCCGCCGCTATCGGCTATGGGCTGGCGATCCTCGCGCCGGCCCTGGTCGGCATCCTGCAGCACATCGTCGGCGGCAGCTGATTGACCAGGACGGCCCCAGCACCTTCACACCTTCCCCCACTGAACCTCTCGCCATCTTGGAGGAGTCCCCTCATGTCTTATTCCGTCCGTCGTTCCCTGGTCGCCGTCGCCGCCGCCTGCACTCTGGGCCTGTTGGCGGTCGTACCGTTCACCTTGGCCTCCGACGTCCGCAGGCCGGTCGCGCCGCCGATGGCAGCCCGAAGCGTGATCGTCGTTCATGACGCCGTGCCGGTTCCGGATTCCGTCCGCGCCTCCGGTATCGACTGGCTGAACGCGTACCTGGCTGCCGAGGCCCTGGCCACCAAGCCCGCAGCCACGATCGTCATTCCCGGTCCGGCCGAGGTGACGGGCACGATCGATCCGGCAGACATGGACTGGCTGGAGCGCTTCGCTGCCGCATCCGCGACGGCCGAGCAGTGACATGCGTCCGGCCACCTTTCGCGCCGGCCAGGGGTTGCTACTGGCCGGCGCGGCCGCCGCCATCGTGCTGCTCACGGCGGGCGCGGCCTGCGCCGACCCGCCAACGCCAAGCCCTGCTCCGGCGCCCGCGCCGGCACTACCCTCTTTGAACCCTGGCATCTACGGTCCGCTGGTTGGTGGCGGGACGATGGCCCCGCCGCCGGCCATGGGCCCAGGTCTAGCACCAGCCGGGGGTTCGGACCCGTCGTGGTGGGACGTGCCCGGTCAGATCGAGAAGGCGATCGACACCTGGCTCGGGAACCTGGTCAAATCAGCCCTCGAACCGGTTCTGCGGCTGATCGGCAACACCCTGCTGTCGTCCCCCGACATGTCCGACGGCCGGATCGCGCAGATCTGGACCGGCGTCCTGATCACCACCAATACCCTGTACGTGCTCTTCGTCCTGGCGGGCGCAGTCATCGTCATGAGCCATGAGACGGTGCAGACCCGCTACAGCGTGAAGGACATCGCCCCGCGCCTGGTGCTCGGGGCGATCGCCTCCAACGCCTCGTTGTGGGCGATCTCCCAGACGGTTTCCCTCGGCAACGCCCTGGCCGCCGCGCTGACCAACGGGAAGCTATCGGCCGAGGGGATCGGATCGCGACTCACTTCCCTGGTCGTTGACAAGATCTTCCTGCCGTCGGGGACCACGCAGTTGTTCCTGGTGTTGCTCGGCGGCGCGGTCGCGGTGTTGGGGATCGCGCTGCTGGTCACCTGCCTAATCCGGGCCGCCGTGCTGCTCACCCTCACCGCCGGGGCACCGCTGGCGCTGGCCTGCCACGCGCTGCCGCAAACCGATGGCCTCGCGCGGCTGTGGTGGCGAGCGATCATCGGCTGCCTGGCCACGCAGGTGCTTCAAGCTCTCGTCCTCGTCATCTGCGTGCAGGTGTTTCTAGACCCGAACGCCGACACGATCCTCGGTTTGCCCTCCGGCGGCGGTTTGGTGGACCTGCTGCTATGCCTGGTGCTGCTGTTCGTCCTCGTCAAGATCCCCATCTGGACCACCAGGGTCGTGCTCGGCCGCCGCGCCATGGGCGCCACCATCGCCGGACGCCTTGCGCGCTCATTCCTGTACTACAAGGCGTTCACGACGATCCGCGGCCGCAGCGGCGGACCGTCTCCGCGACGCGCTGGCACGTCAGGCGCCTGGGTCAATCACCAACGGCCAGGACCGCCCCCTCCGGGTACCGGTATGGCCCCGTACCAGGGACCGCGCCCTGGCGGCGGGGGCGGGCTCGGCGGATGGCAGCCGCGACCGGAGACAGTCACCGCAACCGCGACCGTCGCCTCCGACCAGTCGCCGCCGAACGCAAACGGGGCCGCCGACGGTCCGCGACCGCCCCGACCACACGGCCCGCCTGCGCCGACGCCGCTGGGGCCGGTCCGTCGCCCACTGGCACTTCCGGTCGGCCAGACCGTCCGCCGCGACCGGCAGCACCAGGCCTTCACCGCGGCCCCTGCCAAGCGTGGCAAGCAGTACGGGCTGTTCCCGCCGGTCGCCAAAACCGGACCGGCCACGCCACGCCAAGCGGAGTCCCCGTCGACGGCACCACGTCCGGTCTCGCGACTTAAACACGAGCCACTGTTCCCGAACCCGGCGCCCCGCAAGCGGGCCTCGAGGCCGGACCCGCTGCCGCTGGCGGTGCAGTTCCTCGCACCGTCCGACCACACGCCTCGGCGCACCCGCCCTAGTCCTCCGCCCGCCCCATCCGAGAAACGGAGTTGATCGAGCATGTCGGAAGACCGCCACGGCTACACCGTCCGCATCCCCCAGAATCTCAGCGCCCCAGACAAGATCGTGTTCGGTGCCACTGCCCGGCAATGTCTGATCCTCGGCGGTGCGGCCGTCGGCCTGTGGCTGACTTGGCTCGCGGTACATGAGTTGGTGCCGCCGCTGCTGTTCGCCGCCGCGGCCGGGCTGCTCCTGCTGTTGCTCGGGATCGCCGTCACCGCCGAACGCGACGGCATCGGCCTGGATCGGCTGCTCACCGCCGCACTCCGGCAGAGGCTGACGCCGCGCCGCCGCGTTATGGCCCCCGAGGGCATCAGCACGCCGCCGACGTTCCTGAACGAGGCGCTTCGCGGGCAGAACCTGCCGCCTGTCGCACCGCTTGACCTGCCTGTTCAGGGCGTCGGTGATGGCGGGGTCGTCGATCTGGGCCCGAATGGGGCCGCGGCGATCGGCGCCTGTTCGACAGTGAACTTCGGGCTGCGGACCCCGGCCGAGCAGGAGTTGCTGGTCGGCGGGTTCTCCCGGTGGCTGAACTCGCTGACCGGACCGGTGCAGATCACCTCGCGCACCACCTGCGCCGACCTGAACGCCCAGGTCACCGCCTTGCGAACATCCGCTGCCAGCCTCGCACACCCGCTGTTGGAGGCCGCCGCGCTGGACCACGCCGACTTCCTGACACGCGTCGACGACTCCGGCGCGGTGTTGCACCGCAATCTGCTGATCACCGCACGCGAGCCAGACCCCGCGCACACCCCGCGTGCCGTTCGGCGGATCACCGACGCCGCAGCAGCCTTATCCGCCGCAGAGATCCACGTCGCCCCGCAGGACACACGCAACGCCCATGCCGTCCTGAACACCGCCCTCGACCCCGAAACCTACCGCTGAACCCGACCTGATCGGAGCCTGAAATTGCGTACCTCGACCACCGTCGTGGCCTCTGCGACGTCCCTACTGCCCCTCGGGACCAAACCTCGAAGCGGCAGCCGCGATGCAGTCGGCCTGGGACCGTCCAGTCTGAGCGTGCGAACAAGGACCCTGGTGATCGGCGAGGGCACACACGCCGCAACGTTCGCCGTCGCCGGATACCCGGCCGAGGTCGGCAACGGCTGGCTGGAGCCACTGCTGTCCTACCCCGCGAGGATCGACGTCGCCCTCCACGTCGAACCGGTCCCCGCACCGGTCGCGGCCGACCGGCTACGCAAGCAGCGTGCCCGCATCGAGTCGGGACGCCGGCAATCCGCCGAGCGCGGCCGCCTGGACGATCCGGTCACCGAATCGGCCGCGGCCGACGCCCGCGAACTCGCCTACCGCGTCGCCTGCGGCGAAGGCCGGCTGTTCGACGTCGGCGTCTATCTCACCGTGTTCGCCGACGGTGAGGATGAGCTTGCCGAGACCGTGGCCGGGGTGAAGTCCATGGCCGAGGGAATGCTGCTGCACCTGGTCCCGGCGACGTTCCGCACCGTGCAGGGCTGGTGCACGACGCTGCCTTTGGGCCTGGACGCGCTGAAGATCCGGCGCACGTTCGACACCGACGCGCTGGCCGCGTGCTTCCCCTTCACCTCCGACCAGCTCACGCAGGTCGCCGCTTCGACGACGCCGGTTTTGCTCGGAGTGAACGGCACCGGTGCCGGGCTGGTGTGCTTCGACCGCTGGGCCTTGGACAACCACAACTCTGTCGTCCTGGCCCGCTCCGGCGCCGGCAAGTCCTACCTCACCAAACTCGACATCCTGCGATCCCTCTACCAGGGCGTTCAGGTGCTCGTCGTCGACCCTGAACAGGAATACGTGCGACTTGCGCAGGCCGTCGGAGGCACCGTGATCGAACTCGGAGCACCGGACGTCCGGATCAACCCTTTCGACCTGCCGGCCGCCGGAGATCTGTCGAGCGATGCTGTGAAGCGGCGGGCCCTGTTCGCTCACACCGTGGTCGCGGTCCTGCTCGGCGCCGAGCTGACCGCCTCGGAGCGCGCGGCGCTGGACACTGCGATCCTCGCCGCTTACGAGCAGGCCGGGATCACCGGCGATGTCCGCACGCACACCCGGCCAGCCCCGACTCTCGTCGACGTCGCGGAGATCCTTGCCGCCTCGGACTCAGCGAAGGCAAGGTCGCTGGCCGAGCGACTCGCCCCGCACACCACCGGGTCCTTCGCAGGCCTCTTCGACGGCCCGACCACCACGACGGCCGACGGCCACCTGGTTGTGTTCGCGCTCAAGCACCTGCCCGAGGAGTTGAAAGCGGTCGGAACGCTACTGGTCCTGGATGCGATCTGGCGTCAGGTATCCTCGCCGCAGCCCCGGCGGCGGTTGTGCGTGGTGGACGAGGCCTGGCTGCTGATGCGCGAGCCAGCCGGAGCCCGGTTCCTGTTCCGCATGGCCAAGGCCGCACGCAAACACTGGGCCGGACTCGCCGTCATCACCCAGGACGCCGCCGACCTGCTCGGCACCGACCTCGGACAGGCCGTCGTCGCCAACGCCGCCACCCAGATCCTGCTCCGTCAGGCCCCACAGGCCATCGACCAAGTCACCACAGCCTTCCGCCTATCCGCAGGCGAGCGGGCATACCTGCTCTCCGCTGTACAGGGCAGCGGCTTAATCGTCTGTGGCACCAGCCGGGCGGCATTCCACGCCATCGCCTCGGAGCAGGAGGGGTTCCTAGCTGAGACCAACCCAGCCGTCCTGGCCCGACTCGCCGTCACCGACGAGGACACTCCCGGCAGCGGACAGACAACCGACATCCGTCCTAGCTCCGATTCCGAAGGTGAGGTGTTGTGATGTCTGCCCTCATTCCCGTCGCCGACCCGGCACCACCAACGCCGGGCACCGGTGTGCCCCACGGCCCGCTGGTGACGTTCCTGACTGACCCAAACGTCTTCGTCACCCACATGTGGAACGGTCTCGCGTCGTTGTTCACAGCGGACTGGCCGGTGGCCGCTCCATCCGCCGTCGCGGTTTCCGGACTCCTATCCGGGACACGGCTTGTCCTGCGCGCGCGGCACCGTCGGCTAATGGCCACCGGTGCCCGCCTTGTGTCGGTGCAATTGCCGCCGCAAGTCGGAGCGGACAGCGCGGCGAAGTTCTGGTCGCACCTGCACGCTGTGCTGCGCCCCAGGTGGCGGCGCCTACTCGACGGCCAGCCACACCTGGCGTTCGAATACTGCTTCACCGAACATGGGACGACAATCGGCATCTGGGCACCAGGCGTCATCCCGCCCGGTGTACTGGAGTCCGCAGTGGAATCCGCCTGGCCCGGCGCACGCACCACGGTCCTCAAACCCGCCCCCGCACCCGTCCCCGTCTCCGCGGTCGCGATGTCCGGAGGCCGTTTGCGGCTGGCCCGAACCCAGGTACTGCCGCTCGCGGTAAAGCACGACTCCGACCCACTGCGGGCGCTGCTCGGCGCCGGCGCTGCCTTGAATCCCGGCGAGCACGCAGCCGTGCAGGTCCTCGCCCGCCCAGCCACCGGACGCATCCTGCGCGCCATGCGCCGCCAGATCAACCGCATGCGCGCCAGAACCGTAGGAATCCGCCGCACCAACGGGCGAACTCTCGCCTACGCCACCCTGGACGAGCTAACCCTCGGCATGGGACACGCTCCCGCGCCATTCGGCATTCGAACGGACCCAGTCGCCGCCGCCGAACTACGCGCGGCCGTCACGAAAACCACCGGGTCACTGTGGCAGTGCGAGATCCGCTACGCCGCCACGACCGTCAGCGCCGCATCACCTGATCAAGCACGCGGGCGGCTGCGCGGGGTCTCCGGCGCGCTCGCGGCATCGTTCGGTGTGTATGCCGAGCGGAACTGGTGGGCCAGACGACGGCTGCACCACTCTGCCGCCGCGCTATCACGTCGGCATTTCAGCGGCGGGGACCTGCTGAACATCGCCGAACTCGCCGCGGTGGCACACCTGCCGTTCGATCCTTTCGCATACGGCATCACCCGCGCCGGAGCCCGCACTGTCGCTCCGCCGCCGGCGGTCCCGACCAACGGCGCGGCGAAGCCGCTGGGCGACGCGGACGCAGGGCCCTCGCGTCCGGTCGGGCTCAAAGTCGTCGATGCTCGTCGACACATCCACCTCCTCGGCTCCACCGGCTCTGGGAAGTCGACGCTGATGGCGAACATGATCCTGGACGACGTCGCCGCGCGACGAGGTGTGGTGGTCATCGACCCGAAGGGCGACCTGGTCGCCGATGTGCTGGAGCGGCTGCCAGAGTCCGCCGGGCGGCGGGTCGTCGTCATCGACCCCACCGGACCAGGGCCACGTCCGACATTGAACGTCCTTGCCTCTGTCGGCGGGGATACCGAGTTGCTGGCGGAGAACCTGGTCGGGATCTTCCGACGGACGTTCTCCGCGCACTGGGGCCCGCGCACCGACGACGTGCTACGTGCCGCGATCCTCACCTTGCAGGCCACCGCCGAGGCCAAAGTGCTGGCGAGAGTGAAGACTCCGACCCTGGCCGACATCCCGGACCTGCTGACCAGCAATGCGGTGCGACGCAGGATCCTGTCCCAACTCCCGGCCGAGCAAAAAGTGCTGCGCGGCTTCTGGGATGCCTATGGCGTGTTGTCGGAGGCTGGCCGGTCCGCGATGATCGCGCCGCTGCTGAACAAGCTGCGGGCGTTCCTGCTACGCGACTTCGTCCAAACGACTATCGGCGACCCCGCCTCCACCATCGACCTGCGCGAGATCCTCGACGGCGGGATCCTGCTGGCCCGACTGCCCAAGGGCGTACTCGGGGAGGAGACCGCGCGGCTGCTCGGCTCGTTCATCGTCGCCGCCACCTGGCACGCCGCCTCCGCACGCGCCAAATCCGGCGAGGGCGCCCGCATTGACGCCAGCCTGGTCTTGGATGAGGCGCACAACTTTCTCGGGATGCCGATCCCGATGGAGGACATGCTCGCCGAAGCCCGTGCCTACCGGCTGGGACTGGTGATCGCTCATCAGAACCTCGCGCAGATGCCGACTGATCTTCGCGAGGGCATCAGCGCGAACGCCCGCAACAAGGTGTTCTTCACCTGCTCCCCGGAGGACGCCCGCGCCGTGGCCACGCATGTTGCTCCGCAGCTGACCGAGCACGACCTCGCGCATTTGGGCGGCTTCCAAGCCGCCGTCCGGCTGTCCGTGGACGGCGCCGCCGTCCCGGCGTTCACCATGCGGACCCGGCCCCTGCCTCCGGCGGTCCCCGGACGTGCCGAGCGGATCAGGGCCCTGGCCGCCGTCGCCACCGCGGTCCGCCGCGAACAGATCGAACACGCCGACACCCACGACGCCGGTAGCGATGCCGAGCGGCAAGCCGCCTGATCAAGCCCCAGCACATCCCAGCCCACCTGCGGGGGCGGCCCGGAGACCGTCCTGGACCGCCCCCCGCAGGGTACTTCAGCGAAGGAAGGCATCCATGACGAAGACCGCCCGCCGGCCCCGCCCCAACCCCGACGCGGACATCACCAGCCGCATCACTTCCCGCGACGCGACCATGCTGCGCCTGATCGCCGAACACCGCGTACTCACCACCCATCAACTCACCGCCGCGCTGTTCTCCGACCCCGGCAAAGCCCGACAGCGCATCGGGATCCTGCGCACGGCTGGACTGATCGAGACCTTCCGGCCGCCGTCCGCCTCCGTGGCGCCACTACATTGCGTTGCCACTGCCAAGGCCGTGAAGCTGCTCGGCTACAGCGGCGACACCGCGCCGATGCCGCCGACCGGTGCAGGTCAGGCGGCCACCGCCGCCGCGCTACGCCCCGACCTCAACCACCTGCGCGGCGTCAACGAGTTCTTCTGCCAACTGATCGCTCACGCCCGAACCAGACCGGAATGCTCGTTGGAGGAGTGGCGCTCGGAGTGGTCCACCGCCCGTCTGTTCCCCGGCCGCGTCCGCCCCGACGGCTTCGCACGCTGGCGCCACGGCGGGCAATGGTGCGAGTTCTTCCTCGAATACGACACCGGCACCGAGCCTCTGCACCGGCTGGCCGCCAAGATTTCCGGCTACGCCGACCTCATGCACACTGCCGACACCTGCTCCCCCGTGCTGTTCTGGCTGCGCACACCCGGCCGCGAACAGCACTTGCACGCGCTACTCGCCCGCACCGGCTCCGGAGTCCCGGTCGCCACCGCTGTCGGCGACCCCACCGACGCTGACATCTCCACGGCCGTCTGGCAGCCGGCATTCACGAACGAAGCCCGGTACACCCTGGCCGGGCTCGGCCAGGCCGCCTGCGACCACCTCGGCGTCCCGCACCGGCAACACGTCCTGTGAACACCGCCGACAACTGACGCCACATCCGCCACCGCCACGAGCAGGAGGAGCCGCTGCCATGACCGCACCTGCCCGCCTCGCCGCCGCCATGGCGGCGGCCTTTCTGATGCTCATCGTCCTGATCTCAGCAGCCGCCTCGGCCGTCACCGCAGCGGTCACAAGCCCCCTCGCCGGGCTCTGGCACGCCGTGACCGGTGACCCCGGCAAGACCCAGACCATGTTCGGCGCATCCGATTACATGAACCTCATCGCCACCGCCGAGCACGACGCTCCAAGCCCCCAGGCCGCAGCCGCCATCGCATTCGCCGCCGCACAGATCGGGCGCCCATACATCTGGGGTGGAACCGGGACAAACAATCCCGACGCCGGATATGATTGTTCTGGACTCACGCAGGCCGCTTACAAGTACGCCCGAGTCGATATCCCGAGAGTTGCCACCGCACAATACGAGGCAGGCAGTAAAGTCGAATTGCAAAGTCTCGAACCCGGAGACCTCGCCTTCTACGGCGACCCCAGCTTCGCCCACCATGTCGCCATCTACCTCGGAACAGTCCACGGCATCCCGGCCGTCCTCAACGCCCCGGCGCCCGGCGAAGTGGTCCGACTCGACCCCCTGACGGCCGGCGGCGACCTCTTCGCCGCGACGAGACCCGCGCCGCCCGTCACGGACCTACACACGCCCTCCCTCACAAATCCGCACACGATCCCCCTCACGCCAGCGCCGTCCTGAACAAGGCCTGAAAGGCCAGGTCAAGGCCACTTTTCAGGTCCCGCGCGGCGGGCCGACGATCGTGATTACCACGATTGACATCACTGCCCGCCCGGCCGCGACGGCTACTCCACAAACCCGTCCGCTTCGCTGCTTCCAGCCTCGCCCCCAATCTGTATCTCAGACACCCCATACACCTCGACACACCCACGCCGACACGGCAGACCGCCCCTGGGCGCACGCCGCGTCAGGGTACGCATGGGCATGCCGGCGGAAGTGGGTAAAGGCGAATCGGCAATCATCGCAGAACCATGGAATGGTTGCAAAAACCCGTGCTCCGAATGGGTGAATAAATGGCCGTTTCGCGCTTGGTTCAGGGTGTCTATCGAGATATCTTGGGTACATCAAGAAGTGAGGGGCGAAACGGACATTCCGAATCGCCTAATAGACGGAAGGGATTCCAAAAAATGGGAGCCACGATCGTGGATCCGGCCAGGTTGGTCCTAGCTGATGCCGCCGACCTGATCGAAACGCGCGGATGGGACCGTACGGCACACCCGTACGCGCCGGGTTACCCGACAGTGCCATACGCGCCGGATTTCACCGGCAAGGTGTCCGTCCGTGGCGCGCTGGAGGTCGCCAGCCGTACCCGCGACTGGGGGAGCCTGGGTCACTCAGACGCCGCAGATGACGGGGTGTGTGCGCTGGCGTCTTACGTGATCGACACGGTGTTCGTCGCCGTGCATTCGGTCATGGTCACCGACTGTCGGACGTGCACACAATGCCGTGAGCACAGGCACCAGCCGCTGGTCCTCATCGGCGATCAGGAATGCCCGAACGGCTGCGCGCTGTGCGATGAGCATATGGACCTGACCAATCCGCACGGTCAGCACACGCTTGCGACGGAAGACGTCGTCGATACCTGGGAGTCTTACATGCCCCATCAGCGTGACGTGATCTCAGGTCTGCGCGCGGCCGCGGCGCGCCCTGAGCTGTAGCTGTGCCCTGGCGGCGGGAATAGGCCCCCGCCGCCAGGAATCAGGCCCCGACCATCCAGCACAACCCGTCGAAAGATCAGCAAGGAGTCTGTCGTGAACCCTGACGCCATTATCGCGCAGCTGCGGGAGTTGGCCGCGACCGCCACGCGGGCCGCGAAGTCCCCCGCCCCATCGTGCGGCAGCACCTGCCCGCACGCCTACCGCGCCGAAGCCATGGCCGCGCGGTTCACCGAGATCGACGCGATCATGTCGCACAGCGGACGCATGCCTCGGGCGTGGTCAACGCTGTTCGTCCCCGCGCAGCGCGACCCGCGCTAACGGCACCCGCGCGGCTGACGTACCTGCCGCGCCCCTGAACCGGCCGCCGGGCCGCCCCCTTCCCCGACTGCCCGGCCCGGCGGCCGCCGTATCACCAAACCCCTGATCTGTGCCTTCGGGGCGGAGCCATGCCGGAAACCGGCTGCCCGCCGCTGAAAACCACCATTCGGAGCCACACCATGGCCAAACCCCCGCCTGCCCTCGCGCACCCGTTCCCGCTGGACCCAGAACGGCTCGGCCCGTGCCTGACCGCCTGCGGGTTCACCCGCCACCTGATCGACGACTACCCCGGATCGGTCGGGCGTGGTCCGGCGATCGTCCACCTCGCGCAGCCCGGCCACACGGTCGCCGTCATCGAATCGACCGACCCGAACGACGCCACCGGCCGCGTCTACACCGAGCTGGTGGTCTTCCCTGCCGGAGCCCGGCGCCTGGTCCTGGCCGGCGGCCCTGTCGAACGTGTGCACGCACAGGTCTTCGACGTCACGTTCGGCTCGAACACCCCGCCCGCCGTGATCCATGCCGCTGCCGTAGCCGCACTGACCGTGCGCCCGGCGCCTGAACGCTGCCGCTGAACGCCCCGCGACCGTCCGACAGACCACCGACTTTGGGAGCCACCCCGAACATGAGCACCACCAGCACGAAGACCTCGTCCGCCCCGCCTGTGCCGCGCGCTCGGCTCGCACCCGGAAGGCTGCGCGCCTGCGCGGCGGCTCACCTGGCAGCGTCGCCCCGGGAAGATTTCACCGTGACGCAGGTCGCCCGCGCGCTGTCCGCGTCCGGCGGCGCGGTCGGCAATGCCCTGATGGCCCTGGCAGTCACCGGGTACGCACGGATGACCAGCGAGTCACCACGCCGCTTCCGCGCCACCGAGCTGACCGCAGCTGTTGCCTCGGCCGCGCCGGTCGCGGGTCCCGCCCCTGCCCGCCGCGCCAAGCCAGTGAAGAAGGCGGCTGCGAAGAAGCCCGCCGCCGCAGCGAGCACAGCCCCGGCCCTCACACCGACAGCCCCGGCAACGGTCCTGAAACTGGCGGACATGCCCAAACCCGGCCCGATCACGCGGCCGAACGGCCAGACCTACCATCCGCGTGTCCTAAGCGGGCATCCGGACGTCAACGTCCTGCGGGCGCTACGCAACGCAGGCATCCCGGCCATGCTCTACGGCCCGCCCGGCACCGGCAAGACGTCCATGGTCGAGGCCGCATTCGACGACCTGATCACCGTAGCCGGGGACAACGAGACTTCGGTCGGGGACCTGCTCGGGGAGTACACCCAGAACCCTGACGGCACCTACAGCTTCGCCTACGGCCCGGTGGTGCGTGCGATGCGTGAGGGCCGCGCACTGCTGATCGATGACGCGACGCTCATCGACGCGAACGTGCTCGCAGCCTTGTACAGCTGCCTCGACGGCCGCCAGGAGGTCGTCATCAAGGCGCACAAGGGCGAAGTCGTCACAGCCGCCGATGGCTTCTATGTCTGCGCAGGTCATAACCCAGGGGCTCACGGAGCCATCCTCACCGAGGCCCTGGCATCAAGGTTCTACTTCACTGTCAAGGTCTCCTCGGACTGGGACGTGGCCACTCACCTCGGCGTCGCCCCGACGGCCATCACCGTGGCGAAGAACCTGGCCAAGCAGGCAGCGGCCGGTGAGGTGACCTGGCACCCGAACCTTCGGGAACTGCTGGGCTTCGCCAAGGTCGCCGAGGTACTGGGCGAGCAGATCGCGTTCGCGAACCTAGTCGGCTCCGCCCCGGTCGAAGACCGCGACACCGTCGCACAGGTCGTCTCGGCCGCTATCGGCCGCCCCGTCGCTGCGCTGGCCCTTGGTACGCGTATCTGATCGCGCGGGCCGGGCGCGCAGACATCGCGCCCGGCCCACCCCCACCGTAGCCAACCAACCCCATCTGATCCGCTGGAGCCTGCCTTGAGCACCACGCACGTTTCCCCGGCCGAACCCACCGCCGCCCCGGCCGACGCCGTGTTCCTCGGCCCTGACCTTCCCCCAACCCTGGCCGCACGTCGCCGCACCGATGACGCCCTGTGGCTCCCGGTGTCGGCCGAGCTGACCGAGGCGGTCGCGCCGATCGCGAACCGGGACGACCTGATCGTGTCAGCCGTCACCGCGACGCGCTCCGGCGCGAAGGCGAACTTCATCATGCCGACCGCCACCGTGGAGGTAGCCCGCTCCGCGTTCGGCACTGTGGACCCCGCCACCCTGCGACCGTCACGGCCGAACGACCGCTACCGCTACCCGGCCGCGTTCGGCTCCCTGGTCCATGAAGCAGCACACGCCGCGCACTCCACCTGGGTCCCGGCCGACGTCACCGGACGCGCCCAGCCAGCGGTCATCGACGCCGCCGACCTGCTGGACGAGGCTCGGATCGAAGCCGCACACCTCCGGCACCGCCCGGACGACGAGCTGTGGCTCCGAGCGGCCGTCACCACGATCGTGTGGCCGGAGCTGTCCGCCGAGGGAATCACCTCGCGCCGCGCCGCCGCACAAGCCGCCGCACTGGTACTGGCACGCAGGGACGCCGGAGTCCTGTACACCCGGGAGGTAGCGCCGATCCGCGAAGCAGTCCAGGCCATCCTCGGCGCCCACACCCTGTCGCAACTCGAAGAAATCTGGCGCCGCGTCCTGGTTCTCGCAGACGACGATGTGGCCGGGATCCTCGCAGCCGGTGAAGCCTGGTGCCGCACGGTCGGCACCGACACCAAGCCGGAAGGCGCGCCCGGCGGCGGGACTGGTTCCTGCGCACCCGGCACCGGGCGGGCCAGTGATGGATCCGAAGCCCCCGGTGACACGGCGGCCGAGCGCCTGGCAGCAGCGATCTCCGAGGCAGGCGCACGGATCAACGCGAACGTCACAGCCTCCACATCCGTCATCGCAGCAGCCGCGCAGGCCAAGGCCGAAGCCGAGATCGAAGCCAAGACCGCGCGGATTGAGGCGGCCAAGGTGTTCTCCCGCACCCACGAAGGCAAGCGGGGCACTTCACGCCGCTCCCCAGTGACCGGGACCCGACCACCCACGGCGGCCGAACGCGGCGCAGCCGCCGCACTGGCCAAAGCGCTGCGCGCCGCCTCCGTGCGCGACCGGTCAGCGATCCGCACCCAGGCCGAACTCCCACCGGGCCGCCTACGGATGCGCGGCGTGATGGCCCGCGACGCACAGCGCGCGGCCGGGGCCATGCCGACCGCCAAGCCGTTCACCACGACCATGCGCCGCTACACCGATCGTCCGCCACTGCGAGTCGGGATCGCGGTCGACGTATCCAGTTCCATGACAAAGGTCACCGAGCCGCTCGCCTCAGCCGCATGGATCCTGACCCGCGCCGTTACGGCCGCCGACAGCGCATCGAAGACCGCGACCGTCGCCTTCGGCGACACCGTAACCGCGATCACCAGGCCCGGCACCGCTCCCGCGAAGGTGACCGAATTCCGTGCCATCTGCGGCACCGAGGAGTTCACCCGCGCCGTCGGCGCCCTGGACCTGAAGCTCGGCCTATCCCGCCCCGGCGCGGCCCGTCTCCTGGTCGTCGTATCAGACGGCGTATTCCGCACCGACCAGACCAAGGCCGGACGCACACAGCTCAAAGCCCTGACTGACACCGGATGCGCAGTGTTGTGGCTCACCCTCGGAACCGCCCGAGCCACCCGTGACATCGGCGGCATCCGCTTCCTCACCCTGACGGACCCGACCAGCGCCGCCGCCGAAATCGGCGAGGCAGCCCTCGCCGCTCTGACCGCCGCCCGCTGACGTCCACCGGCGGCCCGCCGCGAGCTCCGGGCCGCCGCCCTTCCTCTTCCGCCTGCTTCGAAAGGCACTGATTCCGATGACCACCACCAACACCACGCGCCGTGACGTTCCATCTCCGTCGGCCACCGCCCTAGCCCGAGCCCTGCTCGACAACGGCTGGCAGCTAGCGAGTGTGGCCGTGCGCGTCATCCACATCGCTTCCCTGACCGACGGCTCCGGCCTCACGGTCGCGGTGTCGTCCGAGGCCGGCCGAGTCCGTCTCGACTTCGACTCCGAATACCGCTACCTCCGCGACGGCCTGTCACGCCTGGCATGGCACGCCGAAGCCAGCCGCGAACTATCCATCGAAGTCCTGGCCGCCGTCACCAGCGCCAACACCGCCGCCACCGTCGACGACCCCACCGAAGTCGCCGACCAGTTAACTACCGCCGGATGGTCACAGCCCTACCCGCTGGAACAGAAATGGATCAGCCCCGACCAGGACCGCGAAGTCGTATTCATCGACGACGAACTCGAAGACACGCCGCTGCCCTGGGAGGTCCGCTGCAAAGCAGGACGCCCGATCACCATCCACGCCAGCGCCGACACCCCAGCCGCCGTGATCGTCGCCCTCGCACTCACCACCGCACCGGCGCATGCCGCCACCGGCAAGAGCTGACCGCCCCTCCAATCCCCCGGCGGGCGCGCGAGTGGCTCCCCGCGCCCGCCGGGCCCTCAAACTGATCGAAAAGCCCCTGTTGAACAACATCTCCGCTCGACATTTGCATGCGGCAGTGGGTCGCTGCCTCTCCTCGAGCGGCCGGATTCGCTGATGCCACGCTCGAACTGAGCACCAGCGTGGTGGCGCTGACCGCCACGTCAGCGCGCTCGGCAGCACTGGTGCGCATCCGTCCCCCAGCAAAAGCACGCGACACGCCTTCGTCACGCTGATCAGCGCAAGCTGCCGCCGCCACCGGTCTCGTGGCTGGCGGACACACCTCGGTGCTGACGTCTCGGCACCGGTCATCACCGCCTTCGCCCACGCGGCCTTGTCCGCACCGATGCCCTGCGAGGGCGTGCTGTCAGCCGAGTGACCCGCGATCCCCGACGAACATCCCGCATCCCTCTACGGCAAGGAGCAACGCACCCATGATCCGCACCCCTGCTGCGACCAGCCTGCAACTGGCCCGCGCCGAAGCCCTCGGCAAAGCCCTCACCCATCACGGCTGGACTGGCCGCCGCGAACCACAAGACAAGCATCCCGGCGCGATCGGCGCCACCGCGCATGCCCGCAGCGGCGTCCGAACCCTGATCCTCACGCTTGGCGGGCACCGCGGCCAGATGATCGAGATCACCGCCGAAGCCACGACCGGGTACCGCGGGGCAGCCGGTCGCCGAGTCCGCGAAGTGAAACCGTCCTGGCGGCTGACCGCATACGACGCACCTACCGACGCAATCCTCGCCGCCGCGACCGCCGCCCTCGACAAACGGCCGGGCCCAAACCCGCTGGAGTACGTTGGCTGGACGGTCGAGCATGCCCTCACTCGGAACGTTGATGGCAGTGCCCCGCCATACCCCGCCGACGCGGCAACGCCGAAGCGCACGAAGGTTCGCGCTACCCGGTTCATCCGCCCCGACGGCTCGCTGATCGCCACCTTCCACGTCCCCACCTACACCCCACCGTGCGAGCGGTGCAGCCACCACGGCGAGCTCGGTGATACCGGCGGCTGGAACATCATCGGACCCGGATTCACCGTCGAGGCCACCGCACACACCCCAGGCCCAGTCATCGGTGCGTTCACCCGTGCCCTGCCCGGTAATGGCCCAGGCCAGGCTGCCGCAACGCCAAACTCGCCGACCGTCAGGCCACGACAGCGCGCAAAGAACATCCCCGCCGAAGCAACCATGCCCGGCGCGCTGCTGACCGTAGCGGTGTGCTGATGCCTACTCCACTGTTCGGGACTCAGCGTGCCGTGGGCGAGGAGTTGCTTGCCGCCGGCTGGCATGCCTCGTCGATCGCAGTCGGCTCCGAGATCGGCTCGGCGTGGGTGTTGTTCGACCCGTCAAGGCTCATCAGGGTTCACATGCGCGCCGACCTGGCTAACGTCATGGCCGAGGTCAGCACCACTCACCAGCCCGGCAGACCATTGAAATCGCTCCTGTGGACGCTGACTGTTCACCATTCCCCAGCTGCATCCTTGATCACGGCGCTGCGTGCGGCCCCCGGCGTGTCTGAAAGCGGCACAAGCCGTGACCGGCGTGCCATCGCTGGCGCGCTCACGGCAGCCGGAATGCGCCCGGACCGGTCCCGGCTGGCCCGCGTCCTGTCCGGCACCACCGTCTGGCGTAGCCCCGACCGCCAGACCCAGGCCACCTGGACCGCGCCGCACCGCGCACATACCGGGGGCTGGCAGATCCTCACGCCCGCGACACATCTGGACGCCACACCCGGCACCCCAGCCGCCGTCCTGACGCCGCTCATCAACGCCTCCTCGACGACGTGTAAGGAAGCCCAGCAGTGACGGCAGCATATTCCCACGGCCAAGAGGCGATGCTGGCCTACCTCGCCGGAGACGACGGCGTCCAGGCCGCGGCGGCCCAGATCTGGCAGGCCACCGGAGACCTGCTCAGCGCCCAACGGGCCCTCGAAACCGCCACCGACGCCTACACCCAAGCGATCACCGACACCGGTATCCCCACCGAGCACATCGACCGCCTCGGCGCCGCACTCATCCTGCGCCTCAACCGCCAACAGTTACTCAAGGAGACCGAGAACACCGGCCGGGGCGAACCACCAGCGTGACCCCCTCTCAAACCGCAGGCCAGCCGAGCGCCCTGGGCACGTGACGCCCCGCCGACAGCGCTAAACCCTGGCCGAGGTCCTCACCCCGGCACGGCACTGACCCGGATCACGATCTGCGAGACCGCTGCAGAGGACTTCCTAGCTCCAGCACGGACCACACGCATCACCCGGTTCCCAAGCCTCGCCGAGGTCGAGCTGCTGGAGCTGGCAGACCAGCTGATGCGCCGCGCCTGCCGGATCATCCAGCCCCCTGACCCCCGCGACCGTAAGGACGAACCGATGCTTCTCTCAATCTGCCTCGCCGTCATCATCATCGGACTGATGCCCTCTGTCTTCCTGATTGGCCAGCTGTCAGCGGTAGTGGTCATGGCCCGCTACTACGGCAAGCCGCCGCCGAACTGGACCGCCGCCATCGGCCTGCTGCAGGCTGCTCGCCGCGGTGAGCAGGCCGACGGCGATTCGTGACCGCCGCGCCGCTATCCAAGCCGATGGCCTACCCGGACGCGCGGCTTGATCCCGGATATCCGCGCCGAATAGACGAGCACCTCGGCGCCGCACTCAGCCTGAGCCTCGGCCAGCATCGGCTACTCAACGGAACCGAGAACACCGGCCGGGGCGCCAAAGCCACCAGCGTGAACCCCCTGCCAACGCGCATCCCAGCCGCACGGACGACGGATGAGCGAGGCGAGACCGCACCGACGCCGATCAAGACGACCCGCCCGCCCGCCGTACAGACGAGACACCGCACCCAAGACCGTCCTGCCCCCACATACTCAGAGGGCGGGCTGTAAGTTAATGCCCGTTTTGCCGTTGGCTGCGGGTTAGGGTTGCTGGTCGGCGGCCGGTTCGGCGGTCGGCGGGTGTGCGAGGGTGAACAATCCCGGTTCGTTCTCGACGAC
>NZ_JAAFZA010000130.1 GCF_015356865.1 Catenulispora pinisilvae | reverse complement strand
CCACCACGCGGTACCCGATCACCGACGCCGATGTCCGTTTCTACCGCGAGAACGGCTACCTTCTCGTCAAGGGACTGCTCAACGCCGATGAGGCCGCCACCATGCGCGCTGAGTGCCACGACCTCCTGGGCCGCCTCAACGACAGCGACGACCCGACGTGGGGCAGCGCCCGCGAGGCCACCGGCGCCGCCGCCACCCGGCTGCGGCACTGCCACGACGCTCAGTTCCACTCCGCCGCCTTCGCGAAGCTGCTCCTGGACCGCCGCTTCACCGACACCGCCGCGGCCCTGAACGGCAGCCCCAACCTCCAGCTCCACCACACCAAGATGTTCGTGAAGCCCCCGGAGAACGGCTCCCCGTTCCCCATGCACCAGGACCACCCCTTCTTCCCGCACGCCAAAGACACCGTCGCCGCCGCGATCTTCCACTTCAGCGACGCCGACGAGGAGCGCGGCTGCGTCCGCGTCGTCCCCGGCAGCCACCACAAGGGCCCACTGGAGCACATCGAGGACGGCAGCTGGCACCTGTCCCCGGACCAGTGGCGCCTGGCGGACGCGGTACCGTGCCCCGCCGAGGCCGGTGACGTGCTGTTCTTCACCTACCTCACGGTCCACGGCTCCGGCCTCAACACCTCCAGCCAGGAGCGCGTGACGTGGCTGGTGCAGTACCGCGATCCGCAGGACCGGCCCACCACCGACGACCACCAGTGGTCGCTGGGACAGGGCATGATCCTGCGCGGCGTCGATCCCACGGCCCGCCGCCCATGACCACCGGCGGCGGCGAGGACGAGACAGCCAACGGACTGCGCCACTCAGGTGCGGCCCTGCGCAACCTCCAACCCGAACGCCTCGGAGTCCGCCTCGCCGGCCGCCGCATCGAGTTCGTCGACTGGGGCTTCTACGCCCCCGAACCCTGGCGCAACTTCCCGCACGTCCACTCCTGCTACGAGCTGTGCTACACCTACGCGGGCCACGGCACGTTCCGAGTCGCCGGCACCGAGCACCCCATCGGCCCCGGCGACCTGTTCCTGGCCCGGCCCGGCGACGTGCACGACATCACCGCCGCCGCCGACGACCCCATGGGCATCGTCTTCTGGTCCTGGGCCGTCCTCCACGACACCCCCGGAGCCGGCAGAACCGGGACCGCCGGACAGCCACCGGCCACATCTGCCGCACCAGCCAGATCTGCCGAGGCCGACCACGACGCCGCCGAGCTCATGGCCGCCTTCACCACCGCCGACAACCGCATCGCCACAGCCGCCGACGGCCCCCTGCCCCGCATCTTGCTCCTCCTCGCCCACGAAGCCGCCGAACCCGGCCCCGGCAGCACAGAGATGATCATCTCCCTCGCATCCGCACTGGTCCTGGCCTCCGCCCGCGCCCTCAGCGACCCCCCAACCCGCCACCCAACTCGACAACCACCAACCACCCCCGGCGGCCCAACCCTGACAACGATGATCCGCTACCTCCACGACAACTACCACAGACCGATCCGCATCCAAGAAGTCGCCGCCCAGGTACACCTAAGCGAACGCCACGCAGCCCGCCTCTTCCGAAAGTTCGCCGGCTGCACCATGCACACCTACCTGACCCGCTACCGCCTAGAGGCAGCCGCACAACTCCTCTCCGACCCCACCCACCGCAACACCCCCATCGCCGCAATCGCCCGCTCCTGCGGCTACTCCGACTCCCGCCACTTCAGCGAGTCCTTCCAACGCCACTGGGGCCTGTCCCCCGCCGCCCTCCGCACCCGCGGCGGCACCACTCACCTCTAGCGCGCGGCTCCCGAACTCGCGCTGGCGGTGTCAATATTCGAAGTGTCTGGCACCCAAAGTGCCCGGCCGTAAGCCACTCGCCTGCCTGCTCGCCCGCTCGCCCGGAGGCCCGGAGGCTGATCGCGGGATGCCCGGGAACGTCGCAGCAATCATTCAGGGCAGGGAGCCGATCATCGACACGTCCGCGAACGACGTCGGCACCGGCACCGGCACCGGCACCGGCACCACGTAAACGGTCTCCCGACGCCCCACTCATCTCCCTGATAACTCTTCACCTGATCACAGAACACGGCGTTGAGCCGATCAAGCGGGACCAAGGACCGATCCAGCGGTGAACGCGACTGGGCCGTATCCGATGCATCGGATACGGCCCAGTCTGCGAACTTCGTGGAGCCAAGGGGACTCGAACCCCTAACCCCCTGCTTGCAAAGCTAGTGCGTTGATCGCCTGACCTGCTGCCGGACTTCGGACTGCCGAAGTTTTCCGGCCATTTTCCGTGGACGGCCTGCCGCCGCGAAAGCGCGGACCGTAGCCGCCCTGATCCACATCTCCCACACAGCAGTGTCCCATGGCCCCGCCCGGTCCTCACCGGGCGGGGCCATGGCGTATCCGCACGCACTCCGCCGACGCCCACCTCGGGCCCCGCGGTCATCCATAAGGGGACTTCTCCATGCAGCACCACCCGATAGGCAGCTTCGACTGGAGGCGGATCATCAAGCGCGCCGAGTTGCCGCGCACCACCAAGCTCATCGCCGAGTTCCTGAGCGACTTCGCCGACGCCGACGGCTCCAACGCGCACCCGGGAGTCAAGCTGCTGGCCTCAATGGCCGGGGTCACCGAGCGGACAGTGGTGACCCATCTGAAGCGGCTGCGGGAGGCCGGGCTCATCGAGAAGACCAAGCATTCCCGGATGCTGGAGTCAGCTGACGTGTACCAGCTGACTGTGCCCGGAGCCGACCACGCGCCGATTGTGATGCGCCTGGATCCCAACGGCGCGCGCATCCCAGTCGCCCCGGAGCGCACGGCTCACGACGCACTCGAACTTGTGGACAACAGTGTGGATAACCCTGTGGACAACCGTTCGGAAGGGCATTCGACGGACAGCTCCTACATGAAGCCGGGTGCAGCCCTAAGTGAAACTGGACGCAGTTCTAGGAGAAGCTGGCTTCACCCCACCAACCAGACCAACCTTCACCAACCAATCTCTGGGTTGCCTCAGGTGGGTAACTCACTTGGCGCCGTGGACGAAGGCGATCAAGGCAACGAGTCGGCGAGGGGTGGGTTCGAGCCGGACGACGGCGAGTACGCCGCCGCGAACGAGATCCTCATGTCCCTCGGCGACATCGAGCCATTCATGACCGAGGCCATCGCCGAGCTCGCTGCCGCCGGCATCGCCGACCCGACGGTGCGGCAGATCGCTGTGCGCGCCGCCGACTTTGCCACCCGCCCTGCCATCCCGGACCCCGGGTCCGCCCAGCACGCCCGGCCTGGTCACGCCCACGACAGCGCAGCGCCACAGCTCTGAGCCTGGCCCCAGGGCACAGGTAGTTCGCAGCCCGGGGCGGCGGGAGTACCGGGCGCCCGCGAGCACCGAGGCGGTAGTTGCACCAGCCGCGAGAGGTGTGCCAATGTCGTAGTCGGCGCTCGTCGCGCCAGGCCACCGGCGCTGATCCGGGTTCCGGCCGAAGGTGTTCGCATCGACGTCTCCACTCCCTTGATTTCGTGGAATCCGCTGGCATTCGCCTGTGCGGGTGCCCGCGTCCTGCTCTGCGGAGGTGTTCGATCATGACTTTCAAGAACGTGAACAAGTCTTCGGCCCGGAACCTGGCCGCTTTGACGGGGATGCCGTACCAAAGCTGCCTGACGACGATTCAGGTGTTGCGGGCCCTGCCCACCGGGGTAAGCCTCACCGATCTGGAGCCGCTACTCACCGGTTCGGAATCTGGCCAAGCGTTGCTCAACCTGCCCGGGAGCAACGAGGTCAACTATGAGGGTGTCCTGCCGCTCGCCTGCGGCACCGGGGACCGGGACGCCGAAGTGATCGTCATGGCCCAGGACGAGCCCCTGCTGGCTGTTCGGGCATACAGCGCTGACTGGGGGCTGCCCCCGAATGGAACCAGCTTGTGGCTGGAGGCGATGCTGGGGGAGGACCTGCTTCGCCCGGCCGGACTGTGGCGCACGACAGCCAAGCGGTTGCTGGAAGCGGCCAAGTCTGGTGCCAGCGAGACTGCCGCCGTACTGGCCGATCAGGCCGACGGCTTCGAGTCCATGGAGACCGTACTGAGCCGCGGCATCTCGGAGACCGCCTTCATCGCCGAACGACTAGACACGGCTACCCCGTCGTACACCACCGAAGGGCCCGGCTTCGACTGGGCGCACTTCACCTTCGCCGACCTCGATCAGGTCTACCCGCCAGACGAGGATCATCGCCTGATCGACTGCCATGACGGCAATTGCGGGTTTCTGCACGACTGGCCGACCGCGAATCCGGCCCACACCCAGATCGCACTGCCAGCGCCGTTGGTGGCCGCCTACCGGAAGGTCATGGAGTTGGCGGGTCCAGATCCCGACGGCCTCGACAACGAGTTGAGCTTTCGCCACGGCATCACCGAAGACGGCAGTCACTGGTACGGACTGGATTTCTACTTGCTGCACACGGAGCAGCTGGAACCCCTGACCCGAGTGTGGATGCAGGTCGATCCGCCGACGATCGGAAGCAACCCATTCCCGCCATCAGTCAGCTGAGGAGCTCAACAACAAGGAGCCTGATGCCACGAACCGCCGCCGTTGACCGACCCGACTTCCACGCCTGGCGGGCCTACCGAATCGTGGTGGACGCCGAGACCGCCGCCGAGCAGACGGCGAAGTTCGAGTTCATCCGAGAGGGGCACGGCAGAGCCGGGGTATGGATCCACGGCGGCCAGGCCGGCGGGATCCGCATCGGTGCCGTGCACACCACGACTTGGGAGTTCGCCAATCCGATCACTGGAGCCGTCCGAAAGAAGTTCAGCTACAGTGCGGTCGCCGACGCGGCCGTGGCGAACGCGACGGTGAGCCCGGCCCTGCCGGTCGTCACTGGGCTGGGGTCACGTGAAGCCGCGGCGGCTCTGCTGTACGGCCGCTGGATCGAGCGCCGGGCCCGGCATGCGGCCGGGGCTGGGGTGGACTCACCGGGATACGAACCCGGACCAGCCGCTTGCAAGGCGGCCGTGCTGCCGTTGACACCACAAGCCCAAGGCAGCGGGAGCCGGATTCGAACCGGCGACCTCGGGTTTTGGAGACCCGCGGGAACAGCCGAACTTCCCCATCCCGCCGAGACCATGGTCGTCGGTGGGCAGCCTGTAGCGCGAATGGTTTTCATGCCGCCACCAGGTCGAACGTGCGGCACGGGCACTGATTATCTGGAGAACCCCGGCGTTCGAGCATCTGCGGCGGAGCCCGCCACGATATAGCAGAACAATGGTTTGTGTCAGCGGTCTGCGGGATGCTGGCCTTCGTGGGGTACACACTGGATCCGGCGGTGGTGCCGCCGCACACCACCGAGATGGCGTGGGTGCGGTTCTGTGCCAAGACCGTCGTCACGACGCACCACGTCATATGGACCGGCGCGCTGTCCAAGGGGTATGGCACGTTCCACGATCCCGAGTTTCGGGACTTAGATCTAGAGCTGGTCAGCCACGGTGCGACGGTGACCGCGACACGCTGGCTCTGGTCCGCCTACCACGGCCCGATCGACCTGGACATGCGGATGATGCACGCCTGCAACCTGCCGATCTGCGTAAGACTGGCGTCCCTGGAGCCGGGGCAGCAGCAGTGGAACATCCAGGACGCCGCCAACCAGGACCGACTCGCCCGACGCCATGGTCATGTCCGGGTCGACAAGGCAGATGTCCGCGGTGCCGAACTACAGTCCCGGACGATTCGGTTCGCGGTGAAACAGGCCATACGGGCCGGAGTGACCGACCCGGGCCTGCTGGATCGGATAGTCCAGGATGTGGTGGCCGAGGGCGACCCGGACCGGCTGTCCGCGCAGACGCCGCTGTTCCGGCTCGCCGACCTGCCCGCCCCGGCTCGCCGGGCGCAACGACGTCGGCTCACCCAACCCGACGCAGCCTAGGGCAGGCCGTGTCTGCTACAGCCTCGCTTGCCGAATCAGGCTGCTGGCCCGGTCACCGTATACGGCTGCCTGCGCGTAGGTGTCGAACATGCTCAGGTACATCGCGACTTCCGGTGCGTCGGTGATCCGGTAGGTGACAGCCATGGTCTCGATCGACACGGTCGAGTCGTCGACGATGTCGATGTGGCTCATCGGTGACGCCGTCACCCGAGCCCGTGTCGGCAGGATGCCGAGACGGACGTTGGGCTTGTCTGCCAGGACGAGCAAGTGCTCCAGCTGCTCTGTCATCACGTCGGGGTCAGCGGTGGCCCCGTACAGCACGTGCTCGGCGATGACGGCGTGGAAGGACCTGTCTGTGTCGTTGATGAGTTGTCCGCGAGCCATACGCAAGTCGACGGTCTGGGCCACGGTGTCGGGCAAGTCCAGCAGGTCCCGGGCTTCGGCGAGGCGCGTCGTCGCGTAGGCGTGGGTCTGGTATTTGCCGGGGATTACTGCCGGGGCGAAGTTCTTGAAGACTTGACCGACAGTTTCCATGTCGAGGAGCTTCTGTTGCGTAGGGGCGGTCCCCTCGGTCATGGTCGCCATGTGCCGGTTGTACTCGATGCCCATGGTGTTCGAGCCCTTCTTGATCAGTAAGTCGCGGAGGGACGGAGGTCAAGCAGACCGCGGTTGAACGCCGCGACTGCGGACAGCAGCTGGGTCAACCGCTGTGGGCCGACCGTCGCCAACGCCCACAGGGCGCTGATCCTGCGGGCAGAGGCCCAGATTTCACCGGTCGATTCCGTCGGCGTGCGGAACGGGATGATGCCGATGTTCCGGCTAGTGAAGTACTCCGGTTCCAGGTAGCTCATCCCGCCCGTGCCACACAGGTAGGTGGTGGCGCCGACCAAGCCGGCGAGGTCTCCGAGCCGTTCGGATCGGCCGTTCCCAGAGGGCAGGTCACTGCTCAGCATGGTCTGTCCGGACCAACACAACTCGTCCAGGAGCGCCGTCGTGGAAGCTTCGGCAACGGCGCCGATCCGGCCGGTAGCGTCGAAGGCGGTTAGGGTCGCATCGACGACGCGGGCAACGGCAGGCCAGTAGCGGCTGTGCCGGTAGTACTGCTCGATGAGTAGCGCGAGCCGGCGGCGGCTCCGCTCGGGCTCGGCCACCAGGGCCTCCCCGATGACGGTCGCCCGACCAGCGGGCAGGTGAGCAGCCAGCGAGAGCCACTGGGTGTGGGCGGGGTCGCCGAGCTGCCCGAGGCGCGTGCGGTGCTGGTAATCACGGCGGGTGAACTGGACGTCGTCCAGCACGATCCGGACGTCCGCGGCGTACAACTTGGCCAACGTGGACAGCCGTGGGAACAGATTTGGCTGGTGGATCGCGACAGCCGTGGCCGACGGGCGAAGATCAGGACTTGGGCAGGACCCTGTCGTAGCCGGCGACGATGAGACGTTTGAGTGCGGCATGAACTTCCTCCGGAACGACTTGCTCGATCATGTAGCCGTACTTGGGGTACTCGATGATCCGCTGGAGGTCGCCGACCATGTCGCAGATGACGTGGCGCGGGTCGGCAGAGAAGGAGAGATAGTCGGCGAAGGCGATCGGCTGGGAGGCGCATACGACCTCGACCTCGGACCACTGCGCCCGGCATGTGGCGAAGGCGCGCCGTTCCATGAAGGGCATCGCAATGAGCGTCACCGAAGTCGGCACCAGGCCAGCCTGGCTGAGAAGTTCCCGGGACAGAGTGATGTTCGCGCCGCTGTTGGTGGCCTTGTCCTCGATCATCGTCGCCGACTCCGGTACGCCGGATTCGATCGCGGCGGCACGGAAAGCGACGGCCTCGCCCTGCGGGAAGACGTCGATGGTGTAGTCGTTGGTGGCGCCGGTAAACACAATCAGCGAGAACCGGCCCTGGTGGTACAGCTCGGCCGCATGACGGGCGGCGCCGAGGTCGTAGCTGCCCAAGACGATCGCAACCTCAGTGTTCCGTGGTTCGTGCCCGAGCAGGTGGTAGTCCCACAGGGTCTGGGCGTCCCGGCGGTGTTCGTCGGTGATGTCCTGCGCGGTCACGCACGCTCCTTGCTCGATGAGGCAGCGCCCGCGGCCGGCGCCGCGAGCAGATTGCGGATCTTGCCGATGCTGCGGATCTGGTGCCCGAGGTTGGCCCCGGCAGCCACCTTCTCGGCGTGCTCCAGCCGCTCCACGCCCTCGTTCTGGGTAGAGGGGTCGGTCATGAGGATGTGGGCGGTGGCTGTGGTCAGCTGTACCCGCTGAAGCGGGGAGTGGGCGCGGCCGGTTGAGTGGGCGAGCTCGATATGTCGCAGCGCGCCCGTCAAGTTTCCAGTTCCGCGATGTGCAAGGGCGATCTTCTGCTGAGCGCTGGACCAGTCGTCGGGTTCACCGAGGGTTTCGAA
Organism: Catenulispora pinisilvae; assembly: GCF_015356865.1. GTDB lineage: Bacteria > Actinomycetota > Actinomycetes > Streptomycetales > Catenulisporaceae > Catenulispora > Catenulispora pinisilvae. Next base: position 20,264 of record NZ_JAAFZA010000130.1, on the reverse strand, counting down.
CATCCGGGCTGCGGCGACCATGACGCTGATCGCGTCGTCGTGCTGGTCCTGCTTACTCAGCGCGGTGCCGACCCACAGCGCGGCGCGGGCCCGGTCGCGGGCGCTGAGCCGACTGTCCACGGCAAGATGGTCGTACTGGCGGCCGGCTGAGACAGCATCGCCGGACATCTCCGCGACCACTGCCAGCGACAGCTCGATCTGTGCGACGCGGCGCGGAATCCCCAGCTGGGTGAACACATCGCGGGCGTTACGGTAGGTGGACTCTGCCGACTGTGGGCCCAACAGCGCACCCTGGTCACAGTGGAAGTCACCGAGCAGTGTCAGCGACCTGCCGTACAGGTAGAGCCCGCGGTCATCGAGTTCAACAGGGTCCAGCGGCGCCAGCCACCGGTCCAGCAGCTCGCCAGCGGAAGTGAAGTTCTGCCAGCTCAAGGCGACGATCGCACGGTCCAGGTCTTCAGCCCACGCCTCGTAGTCCAGGTCGGCCGCCCGCCGCGCAGGTTGGTCTGTCTCGACCTCTGCACGGCGCAGCTCGGACACGATGGCGTCAAATAGCAGCCGCACATCTGACGGCGCCTTGGCCAGGACCGCGTCCAGAATCGCTTGGGTATCGGGATAGGGCGTCGTGGCTGCCAGGAGCTTGTCCCACTTGCTGACCGTACGTGGCGCGACCGCACAGCGGGTGGCGAACCGGCGGACGCTGTCGCGGTGTGCTTTGCGCAGCGCATGGGCCTCAAGACCCGTCCATACCCGTACGTAGATCACGGCGCGCTCCTCCCTTCGACAGCCATCGAACCATGATCCCTACCCAGCATGAACCAAAAGTGCGACGGAAGTGCTACAGCCAGTCATTCCCGGAGCGTACCCACTCGGTCCACGCTGGAAGACATGGCGCTCAACGCACCGGCATCTGGGCGCCTCGCCTTCCACACGTGAGCGAGGAGGTACAAGTGGCAAGGATCACCGAACACCAGCCCGTGGACGGCCCTGTCGTACTCGGCTACCTGCGCGGGCCGGCGACCAACGATCACCGAGACCTGGCTCTATCAGCGGCGATCAAGGCCTACTGCGACGAGCATGAGCTGATCCTCGGCGGAGTCTTCACCGAGCGGGCGGGCGTCGGGGACTCGGACAACTCGGTATTCGCCAACCTGATTGCCGAGCTGCGGGTCAGGCAGCCATACGGAGTCGTCCTACCCTCACGCAGCCACCTCGGCCCGCGGAACGTGGCGGTCAGCCGTGAGGAACAGATCGCGACCTGCGGAGCACTGTTGATAGCCGTTCGCTGATTTCCGACGCAGGCCAAACCCCACCGGACCGTCTAACGCCGCGCGCACCCAGGCTGGCCCAGTGATCTCCGTTGCCTCGAAGCAGGCCGCGCCCACCGTTCCCCAGCCGCCAGAAGCTTGATGACTAACGCAGACCCAGGAGGTTGCCGGAGATGAAGGCCATCACCTCTTCCAGCGGAGCCCCCGTGACCTGTTCGGCCTCACTCACGTCGATGATGGTTGCCTTCGGAGTTCGCCAGCAGCCGCTCCTGGGCGAGAGCTGTGAGTTGACGAGCTCAGGGTGCTGTTGCACTTGGCATGGGGCCCGTGGTGCGTACGGTGCCCATGATCGTGTTATGCCACTGCTGCGACGACATAACAACTGCGGCATCAGCGAGACGTTCGGCAGCCTTCGTGCGCAGCTTCTGGCGGCTGGATTCGATCCAACGCGCGACGTTGCCGTGGCCAGTATCGCGGTATTCGATCGCCTGGAACAGGCAGTCGAGCTTGTCGGCGTCGTGGGCACAGTCGCCTTCCAGGCTGTCGCCGTTCTCGTAGTCATGAATCAGGCTGCGGACCTGGTCGACGAGTACGGCGGGCAGACCGGCAGTCTGGTCCTCGGCGATCTTCTCGTTGCTGGCGGCGTCGAGGTAGCGGCGACCCAGGTGCGGGATGTCTCCGACGCGGGTCTCACCAGTATCGTGCCAAACCGCCAGGAACGTGGCGCGCGCCGGATCGGCCCCTTCCATGCCGGCGAGCAGCCCGGCGATGATCGCGGTTCGGAACGAGTGTTCGGCAACGCTCTCGGGGTCTTTCACGCCGCACAGCCACCAGCCGGTGCGCTTGGACAGTTTGAGCAGTCCGGTCTCGTAGATCAGTCGAGCGGTGGCTTCGATCTCGTTGTCGTCCACGAACAGCCTTTCTTACCTGGTGTGCAGCCGGAGCGCGTAGCGGATCTCGTCCAGGGCTCGGCGTGTGGTTGGGGACATACTGCCACTGTCGGCAAGCTGTTCGACGGCGGCTGCGAGCGTGCCGGTCAGTGTCCTGTCTTCATCGAGCAGGCGAGGTCTGGCGGCCAGCAGCGTCTTCAACGTGGTTATGCCCAGGTCGGCGACGCCGGCTTCGGCATGGAGGCGGTCGACGAGATGTCGCAGTATCTTGTCTCCCCGCCAAGGGCCGAGCCTGATGGGCATAAAGTCGTCGTCGCGCTCAATATTGCCGGTCTCGCCGACCCAGTAGGCCCAGTAGTTCAGATCGGCGACCTGACCGGGTTCATCGGCGAGGCCTTGCTGGGCGAAGTCGATGAGGGTGCTGGGGTCGCCGTACCGCACCAGGGACGCCGCCAGTGTCCGGGCCACCGGCCAGGCGGGAGTCCAGCCGGATCCGGTGCGTGGAAGACGGCGGAACTGGTCCGTCATCCATCCTTGAGCGTCACCACGACGGTCATAGCTTTGCAGGTAGAGCGCTTGCCGGCGCAGGAGAGGGTCGCCGCTACTGGCGTTGGCTTCGGCAATGCGTCGCAAGTGGTCGAACACTTGGTCCTGCTCGACAGCTCCGAGCTCGGGACGCCCGACTACCGGGCCGCGCCGTGCGGGTGCAAGCGTTGGGAGGCCTTCTGGTGTGCGACCGCTGAGCGGCCAGGCGACCAGTTCCACGACCTCGCGGCGGTGAACGTAGGCGCCCAGTGGATGCGCGTCGCCGGGTTCGTAGGCCGCTGCGGCGGTGCGCGCATGGTCGAGCAGCTGGTCGGCCTCGATCGCGACGTCAAGCATCCGCACAAGCTGCGACGAGGCCCCGACACGGATCAGCACCGCCTTGATGGTGACGAACTGGCCGGCCTTCACCGCCGACAACGGCCGACGTCCGGTTTCCCATCCGGCGACGGCGTCGGGCGAGACTGCCAGGAGTTCGGCAAGTCTCTCCTGGCTGCATCCACCCGGCACGGACTCACGTGCGAGCCGAAGCACGTAGCCGACGATCAAGGCCTGACGTGGGAGGCGCCCGGAACCCCGACCGCCAGTCAGGGTTGTCGGTGCCTGCTCGTCCAAATCCGCTCTCCAACCTCGCTAACGCGTACTGCCGGTCACTGTCCGATCACCGACACGTCTTCTAGCTTCGTATATACGGCTTTGGCGAGTCAATGTGCTGAGTCGTCGAACCTTCAGCTACTTCCCCCACCGAAAGCCCCAGCATGGCCGGGAGCTCATCGACGCGTGTTAGGAGGCCGCCGAATGGCCGTTGTGACGCGAAGTGGCGGTCTCGGTTCCGGTCGCTACGCCGCTCCTGGCGACGTTGCGACGCTATACGTTCGAGGCGTCAACGGGATCGGGGTCGAACTGCTGACTCGGACGGCCGCCGATCACATGCTGGGCCGGCTAGAACGGCTGACGATCGACGTAGCTGGCGGTCTCGATACTGGGTACTCCTGGGCCCACTGCGGCTCGATCCCGACAAGGCGGTACAGCGTCCGCCCGCTTGCGGCGCCGTGCATGCCGTTCGGCGGCACCACCGCCATCCAGCTGTGGTTCCCAGCGGCGGAGGACGGCTTTCGGCTTGTCCGCTGCTTCTCGTGCTGGCTCCCGGACTCCTTGATTCTCTACCTGGCCGGGTGCTGCCTGTGGAGCAGGCGAGATACCGGCCAGGGCGCACAGGCGGCGGTGATCTACGGCCCCGACCGTGTGGCCTACCGAATCGAGGAGGCCACCCGGACCTGCGGCCAGATCCCAGCGGTCTACCTCGAACTGCTGCGGAACTCCGAGTCGAGCTTCCGCACCTCAGACCCCTTACCTGCTTGACCGCACGCCCCGAAGCCGGCGTGCCCGTTCGGTGCCGTACAGACCGAGCGGGCAGGCCGATCCACCGGGCGGCCCGCGCCGCACACCCGGCGACCCCCGACGCCGCGGTACCGCAGCCGAGCGGAGCGCGGGCCGCCCACCCCCACTAACGGTAGAGCACCGACGGAGGACCCTACGATGACAGCCGAGCACCGGTTGACGGTGGTGTCCCGATGACCGGGCTAACCGGCGATTCGCCGGCCTACCAGGTCACACCGGAGCCCTTGATCGACTGTACGGCTGCGTCCCAGCGGTACGCGATCGTGATCGGTGGCACCCGCGTCCGGACCATCAGTGACGCCGCCGCCGAAACCACATTCCGGCGTTGGAGCCGGAGTCCCGACGTGCTCCTGCGCGGCGACCTGCGGACGGGATTCGTCTGGTTGTGGACGGACAGGCACAATCGGATCGCGATCGTGCCCGAGCGCGACGGAGCGGCTGGCGAGCACCCAGACAGCGCTGCGGTGACAACGGATGCTGATTCCGACCGCTCCAGGCATGGGGTGGTGACGGCCTGATGGTCGAGTTGCAGCAGATCAAAACCGGGTTCGTGGCCGATGACTTCTTCCTGATGGCCAATGACGACCCGTCCGGTCGGCCACGGTTGTCGGAGCGGATCCTCGCGCTCGGACTGGCGGGTGCCTTGCTGTGCGAGTTGATCCTCACCGAGGCCGCGGCCCTTGAAAAGGGCAACCTGATGCTCACCGCCAACCGTCGTCCGCGCCACCTACTGCACGCCGCGTTGTGCGGTGAAGTGGAGGCGGAAGAAGAGCCCCGTCCCGTGCGTGACTGGCTGGACTATCTGAGCTTGCAGTCGATCGACCGAGTGGGACGGCGGTTGCGGGCGGCGGGCGTGGTGCAGTTTCAGCAGCCTCGGCTCAAGATGCCGGGCAGGACCGGCCGGTGGCTGCCGGTCGATGTGCAGACCGCCAACTGGCCGGCTGTCGATGTCACGCGAAAGATCTACAACGGCAAGGCCACGGCGTCCGACCTCGTGCTGTTCGGCCTCACCCGCGCTAGCGGCCTGGACAACCCCGCGCTGTGGGAGATCCGCCACCTACTGACCGATCCGGCGTTGCTGGAGCAGACGCTCAAGCCGCTGGCGGTTTTCAACCCGCTGCTCGTGGACCTACTCGCCCACACCCAAGCTGCGGTCGGCAGCGCCGTCACCAGCCAGCGCAGAGGCTAACCACCCGAGCTACTCGCTCCACTAAAGCAGACCTTTGAGAAGGAGTTATCCGTGTCCACACCATCACAGGCCCCGAGCAAGATGTCGCAGGCACTGGCCCGAGACCGGCTCGGCGCGCCTGCCGTCGGGTTCTTTATCCTGGCCGGCGTCGCACCACTGACCGTGACCGAGGGTGTGGTGCCCTCAGCGTTTGCCGCCACCGGCATAACCAGCGTGCCGGCCGCGTTCCTGGTCGTCGCAGCGGTGCTGGCGATCTTCGTCATCGGGTACCTGGCCATGGCCCGCCGGATCCCGAACTCCGGGGCGGCCTACGCGTTCATCTCCCAGGGGCTGGGCAAGCCCGCTGGGGTGGCGGGGGCGCTGGTGGCGGTGGTCGCCTACAACCTTCTTCAGGTCGGGCTCTACGGGATGATCGGGCCGCAGCTGGCCTCCTTCGCCGCCGACAACTTCGGCCTGCACCTGCCGTGGGGGGTGTGGGCGTTCGGCGCGTGGGCTGTAGTAACCGTGCTGGGACTGTTGCGGGTGGACTTGAGCGGCCGGGTGCTGGGCGTGCTGTCGGTCCTGGAGCTTGTGGTCATCGTCGCGGTGACGGTTCGGGGCCTGTCGCACCCGGCCGCCGGCGGGGTCAGCTTCGCATCCCTTTCCCCGAGCAGCCTGCACTTCTCCAGTCTGGGCGCGGTGCTGGCCGTGGCGGTCCTGGGCTTCGTCGGGGTGGAGCAGGGACCGGTGTTCAGTGAGGAGGCCCGCAGCCCCAAGCGCACGATCCCGATGGCCACCTACATCTCCCTGGGCGTAATCGCCGTCGTCTACGCCGCCGCCTCCTGGGCGATGGTTGTGCACTACGGCAGCCAGGTGGTGCCGACGGCGCAGGGCCCGGACGGCACTGGAATGTTGTTCGCGATGGCCCCTGGCACCGTGGCCAGCATCGGCCGCAGCCTATTCCTGACCAGCTTGTTGGCAGCCGCGCTGGCGTTCCACACCGCGGTCGGGCGGTACATGTGGGCCCTGGGTCGGGAGAGGGTGCTGCCAGCGGTGATGGGCAGGACCGGCTCCACCGGGGCCCCTCAAGCGGCCTCCCTCGTGCAGAGCCTGCTGGGCGCCGTGGCGATCCTTCTGGCGCTGGGGCTGCATTGGGACCCCGTCAGCCAGCTGTTCTTCTGGGGCGGCACCACCGGCGGCGTCGGGATCCTGCTGCTGCTGACGGCGACCTCGGCCGCAGTCGTCCGCTACTTCTGGACCAAGCCTGGTGAGGAGACGGCGTGGCGGCGCCTGGTGGCGCCGGCCGCCGCCACGGTGCTGCTGGCAGTGATGGCGTGGTTGTGCATCAACCACTTCGACGTGCTGCTCAACGTCGCGCCCGGCTCCCTGCCCACCAAGGTCTTGCCCGGGTTGTTCGGCATCGCTGCCGTCATCGGCGCCGGGTGGGGGCTGGTGCTCAAACACCGCCAGCCTGAGGCATACGCGGCTATCGGCTTGGGCAGCGCCGCGATGGCCCACAACATCACCGCCGTCGCCGCCCCAGCACCGTCAGCGGCCAAGACCACGCGGAGCACGCGATGAGCTCTCACGACCAGATCGTTCAGGCGCAGCCACAGGACGCCAACGTGCTGAGCCGTGTGATCGCGCGGGCCTTTCACGACCTGGCCCCCTCGACCTGGCTGATTCCGGACAGCGACGGACGCGCCCGCCTCTTCCCCGGCTACTTCCGCCTGTTCGTCCACGAAGCGATGACCCGCGGACGCGTCGATACCACCACCGAACGCACCGCGGTCGCCCTGTGGCTGCCGATGGTCCAGGACGGTGAGCAGACCCCGTCCGAATACGACGCCCGGCTGGCGGCGACCACCGGCCGGTTCGTGGACCGGTTCCGGCTGTTCGATGAGCTGCTGGCCAAGCACCACCCCAGCGACATCGACCACGACCACCTCGCGATCCTCGCCGTCCATCCCGACCAACAGCATCAGGGCATCGGCAGTGCGCTGCTCGCCGCACACCACGGCCGCCTCGACGCCGACGACCCGCCGCGTGCCGCATACCTGGAAGCCAGCGACGAGAAGACGCGGCAGTTATACCTGCGGCACGGCTACACCGACATCGGCGACCCGATCGTCTTGCCCGCCGGTCCGTGCATGTACCCGATGGTGCGACACACCAGCGGCACCTGAGCCAGGCGCCGCCATTGACCTCACCGCAGCCATGACGCGACACCACCAATACAAGGGGGGACAGAACACATGTCGACCACGCTGACACCAGAACAGGCCGATGCCGCCGCAGAGGTTCTAGTGCATCTGAACGCCGTAGGAAACGGATCGCCCACGGCGACCATGAGTGACCGTGCGCGGCAGGTCCTGGAGGCGCAGATCCGCCGATACGGCCGCGCCGCCAACGCCGCGCGCTGCGTCTCGCAGATTCTGCTGCCGCTACTGCCCGGCGATGACGACCTCGATGGCGCGCCGGCGTTCGCCGACTTTGCCGATGCCCATGCGTGGTACCTCGACAACGCTGACGGGATCCACAGGGCGTTGATCCGCGCCAGCCTGGCCGACGCCGACGAACACAGCAGCCGCGTGGTGCGAGGCCTGGAGCAGGTGATGACCTCCGTGCACGACATCGGACGGCGGCTGGAGTTGGCCGAACTGGCGCTGACTTCGGCGCGCGGCTGGGATGACGAGCACGCCGAGGCGCACGCTTTGATGAACCGTGGCGGCGGCCACAAGATGGGCGAGCAGCCGGTGAAGGCGGTGGCGGACTACAAGCAGGCGGCGCACCTGTTCGCAAAACTCAACGACACGGTCGGCATGATCGCGGCCCTGAGCCGCCTGGCAGTGGCGCAGGCGGCGGCCCGCCAGCTGGACGACGCCGACGAAACCCTCGACCAGGTGCTCGCGCTGTGCGGCCACGGCGATGTGCTCGCGGCGCTGGCGTACGTCAACCGGGCCTGGGTGTCCATCGAGCGCGGACAGTTCGACGAGGCGATCGACCAGGGGCTCATCGGCCTGGAAGGGCTTCAAGCCTGTGACGCCGCCCAACCGTGGTTCACCGACGCGCACCTGGAACTGACCGAGGCCTACACGGCTGCCGGTGAGTTCGAGCGGGCCGACCACCACCTCAGCGCGGTGACGGCGCTGCTGACCAACGGGTCCGAGAACGTTCCGCAGCGCATCGCGACCGCCTTGTCCAGCGGCGAGTTGCTGCTGGCAAAGGGGCACCATCGCGACGCGTTGGCCGCCTTCCAGCGCGCCGTGGCGTTGCAATCTGCCAGCCCTCACCCCTATCGCATCGCTAACGCCCTCGACGGCGTGGGCAAGGCGTGGTTCGCACTCGGCGACTTCGAACAGGCCGCCCAGCACCATGCCTCCGCGCTATCCGTTCGGATCCGGACCGGCGAGCCGTTCGCCACCGCCCGCACCCGCCACCACCTGGCCATGGCGAATGCCGAAGCCGGGCAGGTCGACGAGGCTGTCCGGTTGCGGGAGCTTGCCCTGCTGGAGCTGGCAGGGATCGTCGACCCCGCGGCCGACACTCTGCGCGCCGAGCTGAACCGGGCGGTGTGATGTCGTCCGGCCCGCCGTACGGGAGCTGTGGTACCCGCCGCGTAACGCGACGGGCCGGGCACCTCGGGTGTTCCTCACCAAGAACAGGTGAAGTTGACGTGATCGCCACAAGCGTCGCCGTGGTGGCGAGTGGATTTCGCTGGGGGCTGGGATGAGCGGAGCGGTGAACCAGACCGGCGCCTTGCCGCCGCTGGGCCAGGTGATCCGTAAGGCCCGTCTACGGGCAGGCCTCACCGGGGAACAGTTGGGGCAACGCGTCGGCTACTCAGGCGCCAGTATCAGCCGTTTTGAGCGGGGCAAGCAGCCGCTGCGGGACGTGGTGCTGCTCCGATCTTTCGCGACCGCGTTGGGGTTGGAGCCGCGAGAGCTGGGGTTGTCCGATGCTCCGCTACCGCGCAGGTAGCGGCGGCCCGATCAGGGCCTGGACACGCCTTTCCAGCGCGGGGCGCAGATCCAGGTTGTCGCCTCGGGTACAGCTTTGGAGTAGCTCCGTGGCGATCGCCAGCTGGGCGAACCTCCCGGCACTGGTATCCAAGATGTCGGCGAACGCCTTGTACACGCGGGCAGCGGTGCGCGGCGCCAGCAGCGAGTAGGTGTACAAGGTGGCGGCGTCGTAGCCGGCCGGAGCGGCGCCGAAGCCCTCCAGGTCCAGCAACCGAAGGTTCGGCGCGGTCAGGTTGGCGAAATGGATGTCTCCGTGCGCGGTGGTCCAGGCCGGTGCGCGCGTGGCGCGGCCAGCGGCGACGTCCAGGAACCGGGGCATGGTCCGGTCTAGGTAGTCCTGGCTGATCACAGTGCGGTCGGTGTCGACGGCGGCAATGATCGCCAAGTTGGCGCGCAGGTCGTCGAACCACTCTGCGGGCAGCTCCAACTCGTGGCGCAGCACCGGGTCCGGCGAGCACACCGGGTCGGTGACGAACTCGGTCAGCTCGGCCCGGTAGGCGACGCCGTCCGCCTCCCAGTCGTGCAGTGCGAGCAGCGCCGGCTTGGCCAGGTTCGGCATCAGCTGGTCTGCCAGCTCGGTGCCCTCCCAGATCTTCCCGCCGGCCTGCCCGGCGGGCGCGGACTGGATCCGCAGCCACGCCAGGCCGCTGGCGCCATCGACCCTGGATCCGATGGTGCGCCCGCGCCAGCCCCAGACCGGCGCTCCGTCCCGGGTGCGCTCGAACTCTGCGGCGGCGTGCTGCTGGGCCGCCAGCATCCTGGTGGCGGTGGCGTCGTCAATCGGCGAGAACATCGGTGACCTCTCGGAGGATCGCGGCGGGAACCGGCTGCGCGGCGACGGTATCAGTGGCCTGCTTCCAATGCTCGGGGGTCGAGGCGGACACCAGGACCCGCGACACGCCGGGGACCGAAGCCACCACGGCGAGCGCGGCCTCGGCCGGCTGGAGACCGTCCCCGATGAGGGCGGCCAGCTCGGGCGTGATGAGGGACGGCAGTTGACCGCCATGCAGTGGCGAGGAGGCAAACACCTCAATGTCCGCGCTGGCGGCGGCGCCGATCGGACCGCCGCCGTCCAGGGCTTGGACGATCGGCTCCATGTTGACCAGGCTGACCGGCAACTGGATCGCCCGCAGGTGGTGTGGCTCGCCCCAGGCCGCAGAGTTTGCCATGTCGATCAGGGCGGGAACGGTGAACGTGCCGGAGGAGAAGCCGTCCCACGTGGCGATGCCGTAGCCGGCGATGTGGCCGGCAGCTGCCAGTTCCTCCAGTTCCACGAACGCGGCAAACACAGCACCGGTAGTGGTGCGCTCGGGGTTGTGCAGAAACAAGATGTCGATCTGGTCGCGGCCGAGCTCGTCCAGGGAGCGCTGGATCTGCCATCGTAGGTAGCGTGGGCGGACGCAGTGCCCTGCTTCCAGGTCCTTGCCCGGCATAGCCGCGTCCTGGACGGCGGCCTCGACATCCGGGCGATGGAAGAACCCGACCTTGGTGGAGACCTGCACGTCGGGGTTGTCGGCCAGCACCGGCGCCAGGAGCTTCTGGGCTTGGCCGCCGCAGTAATTGGGGGCGGTGTCGATCCATCGCGCGCCGCAGGCGACCGCGTGGACGGCCGCCTGCTCCACGTCTCGCACCAGGTGGGTACCCAGCCCGATGCGCGCGTTCATCCTGGTAACACCTGTGCCACTCCGTGCCCAACCAGCTCGCTGGCCAGGTCGGCCACGAGGTCGACCTTCAGCCCGGCAAGGTGCGCCAGCTCCCCCAGCGACCACGCTTCACCATCGGCCAGCGCCTCCAGCACGCCCCAGGCCGCAGCGGCGAACGTCCAGGACTGCCCGCCGGCCTCGAACTGCACGCGGTTCTCTTCGCTCTCGTGTAGGAGGGCGCGCGGGGTGAGCAGCCTCATGGTCAACGAGGCGTCGGCCGGGACACCGTCCACGAACGGCAGGCTGAGGCCGGTCCGAGCGGACTCAGTGCCGTCGGCGTGAGCGGCGAATCGCAGCAGAAGGTCCGGGCGCTCCAACTCGGCGATCAGCTGCTTGCGGAACATGTCGAGGTAGGCCGCCTGCTCCTGTGGTCCAGACAGGATCGGCAGGTCCTCGCGGAATAGCGCCGTCCCCCGCAGATCATCGGCAAGGAACGTCAGCAGGTCCACGCCGGTGGTCACGCCTAGGCCGAAGGTCAGGTGCAACGAGCGCTGGCCCGGCACCGCTGCTACGTCGTGCCAGTGCCCGCGCGGCACGTACAGCACGTCCCCGGCGGACAGTACGAACTCATCGATCGGCTCGCCGGTCGGCTCCTCGGGCAGCTCGGTGTCGAGGTGCAGCGGTGCCGGACGGGTCAGGCCGAACAAGCGCCAGGACTTGGCGCCGTCGAGCTGCACGATGATCGTGTCGTGGTCGTCCCAGTGGGTGCGGAACCCGGATTCGGGGCGCCAGGAGGCGTAGGCGTTGGCCTGCGCGCTGGTGTGGAACATCTCCTCCAGCGCCGCAGCCAGCGCTCGAATCGGCGGGTGCATCTCGTCGACCGCGTCCAGCACCAGCGTGGCGCCCTCGGCCAGGCGGCGGTTGAACTCGCCGGTGTTCAGCCGGTGCCACCGCACGCCGCGCCGGCTGGTGGTGGCGGTGGTGTAGCCGCCCTGGTCCAGGGCGCTCCCGCCGACGGCCAGGCGCAGCCGCGGGCTCTCCAGCCGCTGGCTAGCCAGGATCTCGTTCAGCGCCTCCCAGGTCAGCAGATCGCTAACATCGTGGGCCGCGCCGGGGAAGACTTGGTGGCGGCGCCGGAACGCCTGGGCGAGGAAGTCCCCGCCCAGGCGGCCGACGACCGGTTCGGTCGTCGTCACAGGTGTTAGCCGATCCGGTTGTCGTTGAGGTCCGAACGGCCCGTGCCGCCGCCGTCCGAGGGCTGGGCGGAGCGCACGCGGGCCTGCTTGATGGAGTTGCGGGCGATCACCAGCCCGGCCGCTGTGCTCGGCTTCGAGACGTCCATGGGGTTCTCCTTCACGGGTTGGCACCGCCCGGATCGGACGGCGTCTGTCGCAGAACCCTGCTGGCGATCCGGGCGCGACGTAAAGCCTTCTTGCGAACCTTGCAAGCCGTTTGCACACTGTGCAAATCAGCTCTCTGAGTCATCTGGCCGTCGCATAGCGTGTTCGCTGCGCCATCGGGTCCGGCGACCACGCCGGCCCAGGGAACACTCAGCCAGAGCAGAGGAGATCACAGTGGCCAAGAAGAGCAAGCCAGGTGACGGCACCGAGGGCTGCGGGGTCAAGGGCGGTGGCCTGTACGGCGCCCACTTCGCCGTGGCCGACCCGCAGGACACCGCGGGCCCGATCCGCTCGATCGTCAGCCTGATGCGCTTCCTGCGCACCTCACGCACCGCCTAGGAGAGGAGATGGCCATGGGTTCGGGTGCCGTCTTGGCGAACCGGCTGGCGCTGTGGCTGTCCTGGCCAGCGATCATCGGCGAGTTCGCGCCGTGCCCGCTGTTGGGGGAGTCGCCCGCGCATTCCTCGGCATCCAGCCGACCCGACGACACCCGGCCCGTGGCCGACATCCGCGGGCCCTTCAGCGAATCGGTCCGGGGCTGCATGGGCGACCACGAGCGCATCGGAATATCGGTCTCCGGCGGGCTCGACTCGCTCGCCGTCCTCATCGAAGCGGCACGGATAGCCGACCAGGACGGTCGCCACATCATTGCGGTGATGGCGGAGATGACCGACGACGCCGGACTTTCCAACGTCTCCGTAGTTCGCCACATTCTCGCGGCCTCCGGCCTGGGCAACATCGAACTCCACATCACCGCAGCAAGGGAAACCCCGACCAGCGAACCCGACTGGCATCCCGAAGGCCCCAACCTCGCCGCGCTTCCCTCGGTCAAACGAAGCCTGCTGGAGAAAGCCGCCGACCACGGCGCTACCGTGGCTATAGGGGGAAGCGGAGCAGATGAGCTGCTGGGCACGGTGCGCTACATGTTCGGGGCCTTCACCACCGCGGGTGACTGGCGGGCCCTTCGTTCCTACTGGTCGGACACCATCGGGGAAGACCGCCAGGCGATCCCCGGCGAAGGTTTGGCGCTGGCGACCCGGCTGCTCCCTCGTGCCTGGCGTTCGCACCTGTACTTCGCAACCGAGTGGCCGGAACTGTCCGTCCAGAAAGTGCCGGAGATCGTCTCAGCGGCACACCGCGATCATGTCGCTTCCTGGTCGGCCCAGTGGATCACCAAAGTCCTGAAGCACCACGCCACACGCCACAAGACGTGGGCGCAGATGGCCGCATGGGACGCCGTGTTCCCCCTTCACCTCCCGCCCGAACCCGGCCCCGTGCCACTGAAGCACCCCTTCCTCACCCCGAGCTTCGTGGCCGCCGCCCAGCGACTCCCGCTCGCACGCCGCTACGACCCGACGCTGCCTCACGCGTACTGGCGGCAGAAGGCCGCCGTCATCTCCCTCATCCCGAAGACGATGCGCGCCATCCTCCCGACCGCCAAGCAGACGTTCCGCAACGACCTAGCTTCCCGCTACTTGGCCGGCAAAAGCGACGCGGCGAACCTCATCGCCTGCGGCGTCGTTGATGAGAAGGCATGGATGGCGACCAGCGACCCATCGCTTGTAAATCGGGTAAACGCGCTCGAATCATGGATCCGTGAAGCCGACCACCGCGGATACAGCATTCGCAGCTAGCGACCCTCGTTGCCCGCAAGTCTCATCAAGACCGGAAACATACCGTCCTCATCGAGATCGAGGAGCTGAAAGCCCGCCTTATTCAGGGCGGCGATGCTGGCCGCGTTGTCCGGTTCCACGCCGCCCTTCAGCTCATCAAGGCCGAGCCGCAAGGCAAGATCGATAAGCGCTCGCAGAGCTTGTGTGCCGTATCCGGAGCCGCGAGATTCAGGTGCGATGTAGTAGGAGAAGTATCCCGTTACTCCGTCGATCTCAAGGTCGATGAACCCGACAGCGCGGCCAGTTGCGATGCTGGTGAAGAACCATCCGCGACGCGATCGGCTAAATAGTTTTCGCCACTCTTCGGGATTGGCGTAGGAGGCCAAATGCCGGTTGCCTTCGATATCGCCAGCGAACCAGCTACCGACACAGGAGAGGTCATCATCCGGCTTGATCTCGTTAAGCTGAGGCGTCTGCGTCATATGCACAATACTAATCACATAGTTGGGCCCAGGAGGGCTATCCGGGCTAGCGTGCCAACGAGCCCTTCGGTGTGTCTCAGCATGCTTATTTTGTTGACCCACTCCGCCAGCACCTCTACGGTGGTGACCTCGCGAGAGCATCCGGTCACGCCTCGCGGTCACAAGCATCAACGGCGGGGGGTTTGATGGCACGGCCGACCGAGTGGTGGATCCTGCATCTGGACAAGGACCCGCTCCCGCAGGACCCCGACAACCTGCGCCTCTGGTCGGTGCTGTACCACGACTTCGCCGACCAGATAGACCTGGTCCGTGGCGGCACCGTTGGGCTGATGGGCGATCCGGCGATTACTGGCTGGCTCGGGAAGTCCGGCCAAGCCTTCTTCGACGCCCTGACGCCGTATCCGTCAATGCTCAGCGCAGCGACGGCCGCCTATCGGGAGATCGGCGACGCCTTCGCGATCTTCAGCGGGCGTATCAGGAGCCTGCAACCCCAGTTCGACAGCCTGTGCACCCAGTGCCTCGGCAAGCTTCAAGCGATCATGACTGACGGCGGGCTGCCCGAGGCCGATGCCAAACAGCTGATCATGAACCCTGAACAGCTCACCGGGAACCTCATGGCGGTCGCCTCCCACAGTTCACTGGGATCTGACCAGTTCCTGAAGGCTTCCGCCGACGAGATCCGGGCCCACGTCATCGACGCGTCCAATCTCAGAAGCGGCCAACTGGGAGCTCTGATATCTCAAACAGCCGCCGCCCGCAAAGCATGTCTGGACGCTATCCACGACGCGACGGCCATGGCCTCCCAGGTCACCAAGCAAGCCGGCGGCAAAGGCATCAACGCCGCCGACTTCGCCACCCGCTTCACAGCCTTCGGCGGTGCCGCCGCCGACCTGACCCTGGTCCTTCCCGGATCGGTGGGCACCGACTTCGAAGACGGCATGGTCCTAGATCCGGCTGCTGGGCCCGATGGGGTGCCGGACTGGTGGACCTCGCTGACCGATGAGGAGCGAAGCCATTACTGGCAGACCAACCCCGACGTAGCTTCGCTGCTGGGCAGCGTCAACTACTACACCGACGGCGAAACACCTCCCGCTGTATCCAGCTCATGGCTGGCCCAAGCGCTCAAGGACGCTTACATACGGCCCGGTAACGAGTCCCAAATCGACGGCGATGGACAGCTCTCTACCGCACTCGACTCCGAGCTGGACTCGGGTGTCCAGGTTCGCGGGAGATGGCATATCAATAAGGCGGCGGGCCTCCTTGCCAGGTTGGTGAAAGGACTCGACGATCGAAACTCGGATCTCACACCGCAGGACCAGATTGTGGCTGCTTCGATGGCGACCCGCTTGTGGCGGAGCATCCTCGGCAACGACAAGACAGGCAACGTCGCTCAGATGCTGAAGGACGACCCGAGCAGGGCGATCGACTTGGAGAACACGCTGAAATCCGCCATGAGATACCCGTCAGGTCGAGCGATCATGGGCGACCCGGGCGATTACGATTGGACCGCAGCGAACGGTTTGCCTCGGCTACCACCGATGCCACCTCCCAGTCTGGTAGGCGACGGCACTGTTGACGGCGGAGACATCGAGCCCGGCGGCGGACTCCCCGAGGTCCCCGAAATTGATCCCCTAGCGTGAGCGGCCATGGAGCAGACATGATCACCGACGCCAACGTGGGCGCGTTCCTCACGGAGCGGCATCCAGACTTCGCGCCGCTCTACCAGTCACACCTTGACAGCCACGGCGCCGAGCCGTGGACGCGTTACCTCCTTTTCCAGACCTTTGCCCGCGAATTCATGGTCCCGCGGCTGAGGACAGGCGCGACCGAGGAACGTATGGCCCTGTTCGACACCGTTGAACAGCTCCTCGCCCACGGCGACACCCTCATCGACGACGCTGTTGACCACGAGATCATCGCCGAACTCGTATACGTCGCCTACGTCCTGAAGGAGAATCCCGTCGACCTCGCCGGCGCCGGCCCGCTGGCCACCGAGCGGATTGTCCGAACCCGGGACTGGCAGCCGGGCAAGGCGTAAGCAGGGCCGGCGAAACCAGCAGGCACATCGATAAGAACGGAGGCCCATGCGCCCACTACCTGATGCCGATCTGAGTCTCGACCTGGACGGCCTGGACCGCTTCGCCGGCGCGCTGGAAAACCTCACCGGCCAGTGGGACGGAGCCAACAACCAGATCGGGGACACCGACTGGCTCGCCGGAGACACCGACCTCCTCGACGCGCTCAACAGTTTCACCCGCTCCTGGGCGAACGCCGCCACACTCATGAACACCTATTCCGCGCAGCTGTCGGGCATGACACGCGCCTGCGCCGACCAGTTCCGACAGGCCGACGGGGACCTCGCAAAGCAAACTCCGCACCGGAGAGAATCGATCGCCTACTAGTTGATCTTTCTGGACCGGGGGTGGACCGTGCTCGCTTCCTCGATGCCGTCAGGAAGCCGCTAGGGGGCTACGCCGTCGTCTAGCTGGGTGTCTTCCGCGTTGTGTGGAACACCGGCGGCATCAGAATGAAGCCGAGGACAAACAGCACGGAACCGACGCCCACCGGTATGCCGAAGTAGAAGGCGTTCCGCGAGTGGCCGATCGTGCTAACCAGTGCCGCTGCTGTGAGGAAAAGCGTCCCGCAGATCGTGTAGGTGGCGCTCAGCACCGCCGCCGCAATGCGGTCGCTCTTGCGGATATCGGCCCGAATGTAAGCCTCGACGGCTTCCGTGATCTCCTTGAGCTCAGCGGATGTCGTCAAGGCGGTCCGCCAGTACTTCGGCACGCTGCTCGACAACGCGCGGCGCAAGTTCGCCGGCGCTGAGTTGGCGCAGGAACGAAGCCATGTCGCTGGCGAGGTCGGATGGGACGACGACGGAAGCCCCGCCGCCGACCTGGACTCCGCCAATCCTGATCCCGTCACCGGTCATGTCGATACCGCCGCGGATGTCGCCAGCCTGGACAAGGTTGCCGACTGAACCTGTGTTGACGTTGCGGACGACACCGCGCGTCCTGCTCTCGTGGCTGGATTCCATCATTTGACCCCCTAGTCAGTCATTGGGACGACTGTAGGGTCTCAGAGTGCTGACTGTATAGGGGCAGATCCAGCAGGATCCGCCGCGTGCCGGTTCGAGGACACGGCAAGGACTTCGAACCTATGTTTGAATGCGGGGGTGCCGGAGTTCCGCTTGACGTTTGCGCCGAGCCGCAGTCCCAGTTTCAACACCCGCTGGTTCCCGCTGGTCAGCGACGTGTTTGCGGACCGCGCCGAGGTGTCAGCCAGCAACCTCAACCCGTACCACGACTGGTACAGCGTCAGCGTCGTGCTCTACGTCTGGACATCGCCGCGGTTCGGCAAACCGGGACGCTGGGCCGGGGTGGACCCGCAGAGCAGCGCGATCGGCCTGCGCGTCCCAGGGCTTACCGATCCGGAACATCGGGGCCGCGATCATGTTGAGTTGCTGTGCCCCGCACGGCTCCCGGTCTGGGAGTGCCGCTGGTGCCACGTTGTCCACGACGAGCTGACCGTGGCGGCGCGATGCGCGGGAGACTGCTGGGCCGCCCGTTGTCGCGCCAACGAGGAAGCGATGCGGCGCTGGTACGCCGCGAACCCTCCAAGGTGGTGAGCAGCAGCCCCTCCCGCCCTCCTGTGCGTACGACGTCGACAAATCTCACCGCTTGTGAAGCCGCCCCGCCACGACCGGGCAGAGGTCCGCGACGTATCCGCGCCCGGTGTCGAAGGGATCGGGTCAATTCTTCCGCCGACACGGCACGCTCCTAGACCACCTGCGGCCAAGCCTTGGGTACCTTCACGATCATGATCGAGGAGAACACCGGGTTCAGGGCGTCAACGTCGGACATCGCGCTGAATCCACAGGTCGGTCCCCCGCTAACCGAAGTCCAGATGGCGCGTGTGAGACTCATTCACGAGACCTTCGACGGCTGGGAGCCGCTGACGCTTGAACAAGCTATGGATGCTTTCCGGCGCGATTTCGTAAGCCACCGCGACTACGAGATCGGGCTGTGGGAAGCTGAAGCGCGGGCGTTCCTCAGCACCGTGCGGAAGTTCCGCCTGCCGGCAAGCCAGCGAGCCAAGCTTCGCAGCTTGCTACTCGGCGCAGTCACCGGCCATCCAATGCCCACCGGCCCGAAGGTTCCGGGCTGGATCCAGTATGCCGACCAACAGTTGCACCGTGCACTGCCCGTCCCTCCCTCTACAGAAACCGCTCCCTAAAACAAAAAAGGACTGCCCGGGATCCGACTCCCGAAGGAGTCGGATCCCGGGCAGCGCCGGATCAGATGGTGGGCGCGCCGGGCGGCGCTGCCTGCCGCCTTCGACGCTCAGCAGCGGACGCGTCGTGTTCGGCCTGCATTTGCGACATCGAGCGCTGGCCGAGGCGCTTCTTCAGGTGGGGGATGTTGTTGGCCGGGATCCCGACCTTCGGCGGTCCGAACGCGGCCAGCAGGTCGGAGTCTTCCTGGCTGGAGAACCCGGCGGCCTCGATCGCGTGCTCGTCCGGGAACACGTCGGCGACACGGTCGCGGGTGATGTCGATCAGGGCGTCCTGGGTACCGCCGTAGGAGAAGATCCACCGGAAGTTCGGTGGCGGGTTCGGCTCCACCAGGCGGCGGAACCGCTCGATCGATTTGGTGTAGGCGTAGAACGTGATGTGCGGGTGGGCCCGGAACAGCTCCAGGCACATCAGCAGGTAGGCGTCGCTGAAGAAGTCGCCGGCGTCGTGCCAGCGGATCAGACCGCCGTTGCGGAAGCGGCGTTGGCCCAGCTCAGCGGCCATCTCCGCCTTGAACTTCTCCGGCTCGTCTAGGACCAGCATCAGGTTCCGCTCGTGCTTGGCCTTCACCTTCGGCCAGGTGTACGTGCCGACCCGGGCGTAACAAAGTGATCTACAAGCGGCCCCGGCTTCGGGACAGGTGTTGTAGGTGCGGCCGTCCGGGAGGCGTCCGGCCCAGGCCGGGAGCGTGAAGTTCCACACCCCGATCTTCTTCAGCTCCCGGTTCTGGGTCAGCAGGCCCATCAGATGGTCGGTGCCGGTCCGGTCGGCGGCGCCGGGGTGCTCGGCGGGTTCGCCGCCATGCCGGTGCGCGGCGCGACCTCGGCGGCCTGCGCTGCATGCAGGTGGTCAACCACCAGGTTCCACGGCAGGGTCGGCCACAGCTGACGGCCGGTGGTGACCGCGATACCGAACAGCGCGGCCAGCGCCGCCTTCCAGCCCACATCGGAGGTACCGGTGGCCAGCTGGATGGCGAAGGTGGAGGCGACGGAGCCGACGAAACGGAGCGCCTGGGTACGGACGTGGTAGCGGGCGAAGTCCTCGGCGAGGCGCTTCTCCAGCGTGGACAGCAGGGATGCCACTGGCGGTGTCCTTATTCAGTTGTGGATGGACATGAAGAAACCGCCCTGCGTCTGCGAGGCGGCGTACGGGGACGTTCCTGGAGGAGCGGTGGCTTCTTAGCGGGCGGCGGCCTCGATGAGGTAGGTCAGGACCGGGCCGGTGGTGTGCCGGACGATGCTGATCTTCTGTACGCCGTTGGGGAGCGGGCCGCCCCAGGGGTTAACGCGGTCTCCGGCGGCAGGAACCACCACGTTGTCGTGGATGTCCCAGCCGCGGCCGTGGATATAGGCCGCGACGCGTACGGTGACGTCGCCGAAGTCCGAGCCGAGGCTGAACCAGACGTTTCCCCAGTTGCTGCCGATGTTTGCCGGCGGCGGGGCGACGATGTGGGCGTTGGTGTCGTTGGGAATCTCGCCGGTGGCGAAGGCGGGCATGTTGTCGTCCTCTGTGGGGTTGGTGGCAGGCGGTTCGGGGGTGG